>CAZDLX010000033.1:0-15798 GCA_964506005.1 uncultured Anaerolineae bacterium
CCTTCACCGGGCTGATTGCCGTGCTGGCGCTCGGCGTGCCGCTGGGGGTGACCGGGTTCTGGCTGGTGCGCGGCCTTCACGCGGGAGAGACGTTCCGGCTGCTGCTTGGCCCGGCCTGGCGCAGCATGCTGGCGAGCGGCCTGGCGGCAGGGCTGGCGCTGCTCGGCGCGCTGCCGGTGGGCCTGCTGGTCTCGCGGTTCGGCGGGCGGTTCAGCCATTTCGTGGAGCGCGCGAGCTACGTGGGTTATGGCCTGCCCGGCATCGTGATCGCGCTGGCGCTGGTCTTTTTCGGCGCGAATTTCGCCACGCCGCTGTACCAGACGCTGGCGCTGCTGGTTTTCGCTTACGTGGTGCGCTTCATGCCGCAGGCGGTCGGCACGGCGCGGGCTGCGCTGTTGAATGTCAGCCCCCGGCTGGAGGAAGCGGCCCGCGGCCTGGGGGCGCGGACGCCTCGCGTGCTGGCCAGTGTGACCGTGCCGCTGGTGCGGTCGGGCCTGCTGTCCGGCGCGGCGCTGGTGTTCCTCACGTCGATGAAGGAGCTGCCCGCCACGCTGCTGCTCGCACCGACGGGCTACGATACGCTGGCCACGCGCGTGTGGTCGGCCACCCAGGAAGGATTCTACGCGCGGGCGGCGGCGCCTGCGCTGCTGCTCGTCGCCGTATCGGCGCTCTCTATCGGCCTGATCCTGGGCCGCGACGAGACGGGCGAGCTCTGAGCCAAAACGAGACGAGGAGACAAAGTTGCCTCAGTCATTCGACCTGAACAGAGAAGACTGCGTGATCCGCTGTGAGGGCCTAACGCGGCACTACGGCGACGTGACGGTGATCGACGCGCTGGACCTGTGCGCCCGTGCCGGAGAGTTCCTGGCGCTGCTGGGCCGTAGCGGGAGCGGCAAGACGACGATCCTGCGGCTGCTGGCAGGCTTCGACCAGCCCGACGAGGGGCGCATCGAGATTGCCGGGCAGTGCGTCGCCGGGGGCGGCGCGTTCGTGCCGCCAGAGCAGCGGCGGGTCGGCATGGTGTTTCAGGAGTACGCGCTGTTCCCACACCTGACCGTCGCGGAGAACATCGGCTACGGGCTCAAGCGCGGTACCGGGCGAGATGCCCGCGTGCGTGAAGTGCTGGAGATGGTCGGCATGGCGGGGCTCGGCGAGCGGATGTCCGGCGAGCTCTCCGGCGGGCAGCAGCAGCGCGTGGCGCTGGCGCGGGCGCTCGCCCCGCAGCCTGCCGTCGTGCTGCTGGACGAACCGTTCTCGAACCTCGACGCCGGGCTGCGGGCAAGGCTGCGGCTCGAGCTGCGCGAGATTCTTCAGGAAGCCCGGGCTACCGCGGTTTTCGTGACGCACGATCAGGAAGAGGCATTGAGCCTCGCCGACCGCGTCGCCGTGCTGCAGGACGGGCAGATCGCGCAGGTCGCGCCGCCGGAAGTGCTGTACCGGCTGCCCGCGACCCGTGCCGTGGCGGAGTTCGTCGGCGAGGCGAACTTCGTGCCCGGCTATGCGGAGGGCGACACCGCGAGTTGCGACGTCGGGCGGTTGCCTCTGCCGCTGTGCCGCCCGGCGCACGGCGAGGTCGACGTGCTGCTGCGCCCCGAGTGGGTCAGGGTCCACGCGCACCCTGAGGGCGAGGCGGTCGTGAAGCAGCGGCTGTACTTCGGGCACGACCAGCTCATCCGGCTGGAGCTGCCGAACGGCGAGCGCATGGACGTTCGCCTCGGCCCGGACGACGGTCTGCGCCCCGGCGACCGGGTGCGGCTGTCCATCGAAGGGCCGGTGGTCGCCTACCCGCGCGAGGATCAGAACAGCCGGGCGTACCGTACCCCGGCACGCCCGGCTGAGAGTGACCCAGCAGCCGGCGAGGCTACTCGCCCGCGCCAAATGCCAGTAAGCGCAGACCGTTAAGCACGACCAGCACCGTACTGCCCTCGTGCCCGACGACGCCGAGCGGCAGGGGCAGCGTCTCGCCAAAGACGCCAAAGGTCCCCATGATCAGCAGCACGATCACCGCGAGCGAGAAGGCGATGTTCTGCCACACGATGCGGCGGGCTTTCTTGCTGAGGCGCAGCACGTACGGCAGCTTCGATAGGTCGTCGGCCATCAGCACAACGTCGGCGGTTTCCAGCGCCACGTCGGTGCCCGCCGCACCCATGGCGATGCCGATGGAGGCGGTGGCGAGGGCAGGCGCGTCGTTGACGCCGTCGCCCACCATGGCGACCGCACCATACTGCTCGCGCAGGTCCCTCACGACTGTCACTTTGTCCTCGGGCATGAGTGCTGCGTGCACCTCGTCCACGCCAAGCTGCGCGGCGATACCGTTCGCCACACGCTCATTGTCGCCGGTGAGCATGGCGACGCGCTCAACGCCTGCCTGCTTGAGCGCCTTCACCGTCTCCACCGCCTGCGGGCGCACGCGGTCGGCGACGCCAATCGCGCCGATGCAGGTATCGTTGTGTACCAGCAGCACGGTCTTGCCTTCGCCCTCCAGCCGCCGGATATGCTCCTCGAACTCACCCTTGACCGTGATGCCCTCGCGCTGCATCATGCGGCGGCTGCCGACGAGTACATTGTGCCCATCGACCTCCGCGCGAACGCCCATTCCCGGGTAGGCCTGAAAGTCGCTGGTAGCCGGGAGTGCCAACTCTCGCGCTTCTGCCTCCACCACACAGGCTTCTGCCAGCGGGTGCTCGGAGCGAGCCTCGACCGCTGCTGCCAGCGCGAGAACGTCAGCCTCGGTGTAGCCGTCCGCCGGGATGACGTCTGTCACGCGGGGCTTTCCGACCGTCAGCGTGCCGGTCTTGTCGAATGCGACGACCTTCACCGTTGCGGCGTTCTCCAGGTGCGCGCCGCCCTTGAACAGGATGCCCTTTCGGGCGCCGTCGGCGATCGCGCTCAGGATGCTCGCCGGAGTGCTGATGACCAGCGCGCACGGCGAGGCAACGACGAGCAGCACCATGCCGCGGTAGAACGTGGGCTCGAAAGGCTGGCCAAGGACCAGCACCGGGATGGCGATGATCAGCGCCACACCGGCGATAACCGCCATGGCGTAATACTGCTCGAACCGATCCAGGAAGCGCTGGGTCGGCGCTTTCTCCTCCTGGGCCTCCTCGACGAGCCGGATGATCTTGGCCAGCGTAGTGTCCTGCGCCCGCTTGCTGACCTCGACCTCCAGCGCACCATGCTGATTCACCGTGCCCGCGAACACCTGACTGCCGGTGACCTTCTCGACCGGCACCGACTCGCCGGTGATCGAGGCCTGATCTACCAGCGACTCGCCGCTCGTCACAATGCCGTCCACGGGGATGTTTTCGCCAGGCCGGATGATCACCGTCTCGCCGACAGCAAGCGTCTCGACGAGCACTTCGACCTCCTCACCGCCGCGCATGACATGGGCAGTCGCCGGGCGCAGGTCGAGCAGCTTGCGGATAGCCTGCCGCGAGCGGCCCAGAGCGTAGCTCTGGAGCACGTTGCTCAACGAGAACAGGAAGAGCAGCGTGGCGCCTTCTGGCCAGCTCCCGATAATGGCTGCACCACCCGCTGCCAGCAGCATGAGGATGTCGACGTTGATCTCAAGCTCGCGCAGGCTCCGCAGGCCTGCGATCAGCCCGAAATACCCGCCCGCGACGTAAGCGATAACGGCGAACAGCGTCTCAAGCCAGGGCGCTGCTCCGAGAGAACGGGCCGCCACGCCTGCAAGGAGCGCGACCAGCGTCACGCCCACGAGCGCCGGCTCCATAACCTCGGCTCTCAGCAGCCTCACGGCTGTTGGCGGCTGCTCGAAGTGTCCGTTGAGCCGCCGGGTCAGCTTCTCGGTGCGCGGCGGGCCAGCCTCCGGCGGAGCAAGCGACAGGCTGAGCACGCCTGCCGTACTCCGCACCCGAGCCTCAGGTACCTCCGCGGCTGCGCCCAGCGTATGCCCCTCGAAGCGTGTGAGGCACTCTCCGCAGTAAACACCGCCCGCGCGGATGCCGCACACGCCGTAGTTGTCGAGCACACGCTCACCGACCTTGTCGGCGATATCGGCGACGCGCTGGAGTGGAATGATCTCGGGGTCGTAGTCGAACGTGAGCGTGTCGTTGGTGGTGTCGAGATGCGCCGCGACAATTCCCTGCTCATCCTTCAAGTCTTTGAGCATGACATGGGCGCAGTACTGGTGATCTGCGGCGGTGGGTACCTGTGCCATTCTAGTTTCGCTCCATGACGTCAAGCCGCTGCTGGCAGATTGAACACAGTCCATGTACGGCAATGTTGATATCGGCTACCTGGAAACCCTGCGCACTGGAAAGCTGGTCGATCTGCGACAGATCCAGCTCGTGGACGTCTACGATGCGATGGCAACTGGTGCAGATCAGGTTGAGGTGGGGTTCAGTGTCCGGATCGTAGCGGGTACTGCCGTCCGGCGCTGTGGCAGCCTCGTGCACGAGGTCGAGCTCCACGAGCAGACGCAGCGTGTTGTATACCGTGGCCAGGCTCATAGTGGGGAACTGCGCGCGCAGGGCCTCGTACACGTCGGACACCGTCGGGTGCCCGGTGTTTCCGTCCAGATACTCGCAGATGGCAAGGCGCTGCGCGGTCATCCTGGCACCTGCGCGCCTCAGCCCCTCCACGAGACGATTCTCAGTCGACATTCTACGGCTTACCTTCCACCAGATTCACAGGGCAGCCTGTCAAATATCTATAATGGCTACCAAATAATAATCATTCTAATCTACATGCAGATTATACTCTGTAAAGTCCTTAAGTGCAAGACGAATCGGAACCCTCAGAAGACGCCGCTACGTAACAGAAAGCCCGGCTTCAAGCCGGGCCGTCCGGGGTGGGTCGGCGGCTCAGTACACAAACTCGCGGATGTCGTAGCGGCTGATGTGCGGGGTGCCCTGCTTACCTGAGAACTCTAGCCGCGCCTCAATAGCCGCCTGCTGGGCGACGCACTCGTCGTGGGTCAGGGGGCGGAGACCGGCCTGCACCGCGTCCTGCGCGTAGGGAACGTCTTCGCCCACCATGAGCTCGGAGAAATACAGAATATCGTCCATGCCGAGTTCCATCGCGTTGAGCACCGCGGCGGTGTCGCGAACGTGGCCATCTGCGTATTGGTGCCCGCCCGCACCAAGCAGCACGATCACGCCGACGGCCAGCCCGCCTGCCTTCATCGCCTGGACGGCCTGCACCGCATCGCGGGGCTCGCCGGGCTTGTTGAGGAAGCCGAGCAGCTCCGCGCTGCCGCTCTCCAGGCCGATGTAGACCCGGCGCATGCCGCGCTCGCGGAGCTGAGCGTACTCCGTCGCGCTTTTTTTGTCGCCGCTGAACGCGTCCAGGAAGGCATACATGCCGCCCAGCGCTTCAACGTCATAGACCTCGTGTACCACGTCGAGCAGGGGCAGAAGCATGCGCGTCGGTACGACGAGCGAGTTGGCGTCGCCGAGGAAGATCGTCTGGCGCAGGTTGAGGCCCGCGCCGAGGAAGTCGCGCACAGCCTGCGCGTGGGCGCGGAACTCGGCAGGGGACTTGATGTGAAAGCGCCGCCCCCGGTAGAAGCTGCAGAATGTGCAGGCATTGAACGAGCAGCCTTCGGTGAGCTGGAGCACGACCGCCATGTACTGGTCTGGCGGCAGAATGCCGACCGGCAGGTAGACATCACCGTAGCGGCGGGCATCGGCGAGCGAGCGCGCCTCGTCGAAGGCGATTGCGCTTTGGAAGGCAGCGTGCCCATCAGCCGGGAGCGACCGGTTGAACTCGCCCGACCCACGGGTGAAGCCCTCGTAGACCAGCGCCGCGAGCGCTCGCGCCTGCGCCTCGATGACCAGCGCCTCGTCACGGGGCAGCCAGCGGCGGTCGCGTTCGTTGTTCGGCGTGCGCCACTTGGCCACCATCTTGCCATCGAGCCCGCGACGGTACGAGATGGAGTCGAAGAAAGCGGTCCACAGGCGGCCCTCGCGGTCGAAGCTGACGACGTCGGCCTCCTGCGGGCCGTCGATGCTGACGGTCAGGCTGTGCGGCTTGAGGCTGATGACCACCGGTCTGCCGTTCACGGAGCCCAGAATAACCACGTGTGTGCCCTCAAATACTCAGTGATGAGTCCACAGATGACACAGATTTCACAGACTGAAAACGAATGATCCACGGGTGACACGAATGGCACAAGTAAAAAACGCGAAAGGACATGCGTGTCCTTCGGACCATTCGTGGATCAACTATCTGTGTTGCATCTGTGTTGTCTGTGCCATCTGTGGACCCGGATCTCGATGTTCAACCTTCCCCCGGAGCCTGGCCGCTGCGCCGCCACGTCGCGAGAATGTCCCGGGCGCGACCGTCCGCCCGGCGGATCTGCCGTTCGACTGCCTCAACCCAGGCCCACGGCACGCGCTCGGGATGTAGTGGGGCCTGAAAAGGCGTCTCGACGACCATGACAGCGCGCCCCCAGGGCAGGGGGATCGCACCCGAGCCCGGCCCTATTGCCGGATGCACGGCGACGCCGAGTGGAAACAGCGTGCGCTCGGTCTGGCGTGCCAGCTCGATGGCCGCCCTCAACGCCTCTCCGGCATCCTCGCCGACGGTGATGAGTGCGTCCGTCGCCGCGTCGAGGTGCGCGGTGGTCGCTCCGGTGGTGTCGACCCGGACGACGCTGGCGCGCTCTGCGCTGTGGCTGAGCAGCGCCAGCCCGGCGGGTGCCTCGCGCTGCGGCATCACGAAGACCGCGCCGCCAGAGGTAAGCTGCTCTGCGCCGGCCAGGTGAATACGCAGGGTGCCCGCGAGCCAGCGCAGCACGGCGGAGGGTCGGCTGGCAGCCGGAGTCGACGCGAGATCGGTCATGGCGGTCTTGAGTCCTGTCCGCTAGTGGGGTTTCAATTCATGGTACGCAGCCCGGCCTGCGAGGTTGCGACCGCACCCGGCTACTCCGCTGCAATCACGTCGTAGAACAGCGGCAGAGCCTCGACGGGCTGCTCGGACCACCGGTGCGCGGCGAGTGCCCGCTCTGCGGCATGGCCAGCCGCCTCCTCGGTGCGAGCATGGACGGTGAGCAGCGGCTCGCCCTCGCCAACATGCTCGCCGACGTTGCGGTGCACGATCAACCCCACGGCATGATCGACCGGGTCGCCCTTTTTCTTGCGACCCGCGCCGAGGTCGGCTGCCGTAAGCCCGATCTCCAGCGCGTCGATGGCGCGAAGGTAGCCGGACTGCGGCGCAGGTACGTCGCGGACGACAGGCGCGACCGGCAGCCGCTCGGGGTTGTCTACCTGCGACACGTCGCCGCCCTGCGCTTCGATGAGCCGCTTGAAGACGTCGAAAGCCTCGCCGTCCTGCAGCTTGGCCAGCAGTTCGGGGCGGATGTCGGAGAGGTCGTCCGTCTGTGCCTTGCCCGCAAGCCGCAGCATGTGGCCCGCTACGACGACGCAGTGCTCGACGAGATCTTCAGGGCCGCGGCCCTGAAGCGTCTCAATGGCCTCGCGCACCTCGACGGCATTCCCGACCGCCTTGCCGAGCGGCTGGTTCATGTCGGAGAGCAGGGCGGTCACCTTGCGGCCAACGTCCGTGCCAATCTCCACCATCAGCCGCGCCAGCTCGCGGGCTTCCTCGACGGTACGCATGAACGCGCCCGTGCCCACCTTGACGTCGAGCACAATGGCATCGGCGCCGGAGGCGATCTTCTTGCTCATGATCGAGCCTGCGATGAGTGGGATGCTGGGCACGGTGCCGGTCACGTCGCGCAGCGCGTAGAACTTGCCATCGGCGGGTGCCAGCTCGCGGGTCTGCCCGGCAAGCGCAATGCCGATGTCTTTGATCTGCTGCAGGAACTGCTCTTCGGTGAGGTCTACCCGGTAGCCGTCGATGCTCTCTAGCTTGTCGAGTGTGCCGCCGGTGAACGACAGCCCGCGGCCCGACATCTTAGCGACCGGTACGCCAAAGGCACGTACCAGCGGCAGTACCACCAGCGAGGTCTTATCGCCTACACCGCCTGAGGAGTGCTTATCCACCGCGAAGTCGAGGACCGAATGCAGGTCGAGCGTATCACCAGAATGGGCAAGCGCCATCGTGTAGGCGGTGATCTCATCGCGCGTCATGCCGTTCAGGTACACCGCCATCGCCCAGGCAGCGGCCTGGTAGTCGGGGATGTCGCCAGAGGTGTAGCCCTCGACGAAGTACTGGATTTCCGCCTCGGTGAGGGCTTTGCCATCCCGCTTCTTCTCGATGATCTCGACAGCATTCATGTGTACGGCTCCGCCAGGTGTTATTCCGGGATCAGGGGTGAACGGCAGGTTTCTTCCGCGCAACACAAGGATAACCCCAATGGGGTTCTCTTCTCAAGCGCCGGCTCGCAGCCGCCCGGTTGGTGGTATCGCTGAAGACGTTTTTGGTACAATTCCTCTCGTATTTGCCGGGCGCAGCCGGCGGAAGGCCTGGAAGTTCGATGCTCATTCGCAATGGAGTCCTGATCCTCGGCGCGATGGCCCTGTTCGGCGTGATTCACAGCCTGACTGCCGGGCTGGCACCGCGGGTGCGCCTGAAGCGTGTGCTGGACGACCGGCTCGTCGAGGGCTGGTACCGGCTTGCATACAATGTCTTCTCGGCGATCACGCTGCTGCCGGTGCTGGCGGCACTCGTTCTGCTTCCGGATCAGGTCGTGTATCGCGTTGAGGGCCCGCTCGCCTGGCTGATGCGCGGCGTGCAGCTCGTGGGCCTCGCCGGGCTGGTTGGGGCGCTGGCTGTCACCGACGTGTGGCGGTTTCTGGGGTTGAAGCAGGCAGCGGCCTACCTGCAGGGCGACCCGCTGCCGCTGTCCGAGCCGCCGCTTGTAGTGCGTGGGATGTACCGGTTGACCCGCCACCCGCTGTACTTTTTCAGCCTGCTCGTCATCTGGCCTATGCCGGAGATGACGCTCAACATGCTCCTGTTCAACATCGGGGCGACGGCGTATCTCGCCGCGGGCTCGCTGGTGGAGGAACAGCGGCTGCTGAAACGGCACGGCGAAGGATACCGGGAATACCGCAGGCAGACGTCCTGGCTGGTGCCGTTTCCTGCGCGCAAAGCGGCGAACGTGCCGCGCCCGGTAGAAATGAATCATCTCTCAGTTCAAGACAAGACGGAAGAGGAGAAGTATGTCTCGCAGAAACACACGTGAACGAATTGAGGCGCGTCGCGCACAGCAGCGGAAGCGCCAGCAAACACAGATGATCATCGGCGTGGTGGTCCTGGCGGTGATCGCCGCCGTCGCGCTGATCCTTCTGAACCGCCCGGGCAGCGCCGCCGCGGTCGTGGAGACCGACTACGAAGGGCTTGAACAGACGGTCGACGAGACGGAGACGGGCGTGGCGTTTGTGCTGGGCGACCCGGACGCTCCGGTGACGATAACCGACTTCTCCGACTTTAGCTGCCCGCACTGCCACGACCTCTCGGGGCCAATGGGTCAGATTATTGACGAGTACGTACGTGACGGCAAGGTGAAGCTTGCCTTCAAGCCCGCATCGATCCTCGGCGAGTACTCGGAAATCTCAGCGCGAGGTGCCATCTGCGCGGGCTACCAGGGCAAGTTCTGGGAGATGCACGATCAGCTCTGGGCCACCTACGACAGCGTGGGCAGCCCTGCGGGTTATACGCCGGCGCGGATGCGGACAATGGCGCAAAACATCGGGCTCGACATGGACGAGTACAATGCCTGCTATAACGATCCCGAGACGGAGCAGGCACGCATCGGCGTGCTGAACGAGATGCGGCAGCGTGGGATCACCGGCACTCCGGGGATCCTGGTCAATGGTCAGAATGTGCCGTACCGCGGTGTGGACGTCGTCTACGACGATCTGTCATTCGTGATCGACGGGGAGCTGGGCCAGTAGGGTCGCTGCTAGTCGATCAACGAGCCTGGGGAGGCGGCTGCCGCTGCGGCAGCCGCCTTTCGATTTACTCCCGCTTGGCGCCTGTCGCAGCCAGCGGACGCCCGCAGGCGATGCATGTCGGTCTGAAATAGGAGTTCAGTGTATGGCATACCGCGCAGACGCGCCGCTGGACAAACGAGGCGGGCATCTGCAGATTGATGATCTCGCCGAGCAGGCGGCAGGATGAGGGTGGGGCGCCCGCGGCGACGAGCATCGTGTTCTGGAGGACGTAAGCCGCCCAGTACCTGTCAAGGCCCTGCATCAGCGCCAGATGGCGGGACCGGGCACGGCCCAGGTCTACGGCGGGATCAGCCCACCCGCCGAGCATCACGTAGCTGTGGAAACCGCTGTCGACTGAAGCGCTGACAATCTCAGGAGACAACCACTTCGCCAGCACCAACCGGCCCGGCTTAAATGCACTTCCCGTCTGATCGCCGAAGTCCAGCACATGCGCCTCGCCATGCTGCTGCCAGCCGTCCCCCGGCTGGATGTACTTGCCGGAGCGGAGCGCGTCGAGCAGGAGGACGCGCAAACTGGCCAGCGCGACGGCGATCTCGTCGTCGGTGGGCTGCATGTGGTCCATGCGGGGTTCGGTGTGGTGGCTCAAGAGTGTGCTCCCGCTCCAGGCGGCATCGCCGGCATTATAGGATGAACGCGCCGTGAATTCAAGCCGCCTCAGCGCACCTGCTCGGCGAAGACTCTCTCGCCGCCCTGCCAGCGGTACAGGTAGATCGGCGCGCTTACACGGCGGCCCGCCTCGTCGAACTCCAGCGGGGCGACGGGCAGCTCGGGGAGCGGGTAGCCGTGCGCGGCGGCGACCTCCGTCATCGCGATCCAGGCAGCCATGTAGGCGCTGGCGGCAAGCGGGCCCGGCGGGCTGCCCAGGCTGTTCTCCTCGAAGCCCTGCACAAAGCGCTCGACGTCAAGCCCTGCGAGGTCAACGTTGTCGGCGGGCAGCGCGTTCCCTGTGACATAGTACACACCGTCCGCCTGCTCACCTGCCAGCGCGCCAAACTGCGCCAGCCCGAACACCGGCGCGCCGATCACGGGCTGGTCTCGTGGGGCGCGCTCCAGCATCGTAACGGCCTCCTGGACATCCCCGGTGCCGCTCAGGAGCAGCATGCCTGGTTCGGCCTGCCGCAGCCAGCGCTCGGCAGCGCCCTGTAGCGAGGTCTGTGAGGGGGCGAGGTTCAGCACCGCGTTGGGGAAGTCTACCGGCAGGGTGATCCACGTGATCAGCCGCAGGTCTGCCGCGGTGTAGACGGGCAGCGCCGCCTGTGACGTGGAGTCGAGCCAGTGTCCGATCACAATCTCGACGTCCGGGTCGGACGCCAGCTTGCGGGCCTGCTCGACGGCCTGCAGCGGGTCGCCTTCGTCATCGTACGAGACAAGCTCAAAGGCCAGAGCGCGCCCGCCGCGGCCACTGTTCAGCGCGGCCCACTCGTGGATGGCGAGCCGCACCGCCGGGATGACGTCGCTGCCAATCTCCCGGTATCGCCCCTCGAATGGCGCTACGAGCCCGATCTTCACGACCTCTGGCGTGGCCGGGAGACAGGCGGCAGCAAGCAGCGAGACTGCCAGCACAATGGGCAGCAGTCTGGCCAGGACGGACGGCAGGGGCCGACTACGGACACGCATTCGCGACATGCTCCTCGAATGAAATGGCGAAGTTGTGCCGTCCGCTCCCGTCGCAGGTGGTGCGAAAATACAGGTAGGGGGTGTCGGCAGGCCGGATCACGGCGCGTATCGCCTCAATGCCGGGGTTGGCGATGGGCCCCGGCGGGAGGCCAGCGTACAGGTAGGTATTATACGGCGAGTCGACTGCGGTGTAGTCAGCCTGCGTGAGCGAACGATTCCACCACTCGCCGCTCGGCTCGTGGTAGCCCATCGCGTACTGCACGGTCGGGTCGGCCTGGAGCATCATGCCCTGCTCGTAGCGGTTCAGGTAGACGTCCGCGATGAGCGTGCGCTCATCCGCGACGCGCGCCTCGCGCTCGACGATGGAGGCGACCGTGACGACCTCGTAGAGGGTCAGGCCTGCCGGCCCATCTGCGGGCAGCTCGGGTGTGACACGCTGGTCGAAGGCCGTCAGCATCTGCGTGACGAGGTCCTGGGCGGTCGAGTCGATGGCCAGACGGTAGGTATCCGGGAAGAGAAAACCCTCAAGTGAAGCACCGTCGGGGATCTCTCCGGCAAAACTGAAGCCTGCCGGAATGGTCGCGCCCGGCCCGGTCGCGGCAAGGAAATCGTCGCCCGAAAAGGGAAGCTCCGGTTCGGCGTCGATACGCTCCGCAATCTGCTCGCGCCGCCAGCCCTCGGGAATGGCGAGCGTGACGAACGGCGGCTCAGCCTCAGTAAGCTGGTAGGCAAGCTCGGGGATCGTCATGCCACCGGACAGCCGGTAGGTGCCTGCCTCGATCTGCGTGTCGAGGCCATGATAGCTCAGGTAACGGAGGAACAGAGTAGTGTCGCCGATCATGCCTTCCGCGGCGAGGCGCTCGGCGATCTGTGCGGCGCTCTGGCCGGCTTCGACGGCGAAAATCTCCGGCTCCGCGCCCGGTTCAGCCGGGGTTTCCAGCCCGTCGCGGTTCAGCGCGAGGTAGGCTCCATAAGCCACTGACTTAACCGGATCGAGGTTTGCGCTCGCGCCGAGCGGACCGCCCCCTCCCAGTGCGGAAAGGAGCAGGAGCCCGGCAATCAGCAGGATGCCTGCTACAGACAGCACCAATATGAGGCGCAGCAGGCAAGCTCCCGAGCGGCGGCGGGTGTCAGGCCTGGTCGGCAAGGTCTTCGAGTGGTTGTCCGGGCTCACGCTCTGACCCTCCTGCGTCGAGGTAGTCCTGCAAAATTGCCGCCGCTGCAACGTCGTCGACGGGCTCGCCGCGCCTGCGACGCTGCCCGGCGCGCTGCATTACGCGGCTGGCGTCGGCTGACGAGTAGCTCTCATCCCAGAAAACGATGGGCAGGCTAACCTGCCGGGCGAGTCCCTCCGCCCACCTGACGGCGCGCTGCGCCTGGTGCCCCACGCGCCCCTGCGCGTCTGTCGGAAGGCCGACGACGATCTTGACGACCCCTTCCTCCCGCGCGATGCGCGCGAGAGATACATACGCCTCTTCGGCGTCTCCTGCGCTCATAATCACGTGCGGGCGGGCGAACATACCGAGCGGATCGCTAAGCGCCACGCCAATCCGCACTTCGCCGTGATCGATGCCCATCACGCGGCGCGTCTCGCTCACAGGCCACCCTCGACGTCAACCGAGATCCGGACTGGCAGCGCGGGCATGAGCGGCCAGAACTCGGGCCAGGGCTGAATTTCCGGCGGGCTGGCGAGCAGAAGCTCCTGCTCCAGACGCTCGGCCGCTCGGCGGAGCGGCACACCGCGCACCAGCGACCGCACCGTGCGCACGTCGACGGCGGCGAACACGTCGCCGGCGCCCTGCATTACGAACGTCACCCGCCCGTCTTCGCCGAAGCTGATAACCTCGCCCTGCCGGAAGATCAGCGAGTCGGCGCTGATCTGGTAGCCGGGCCCGACTTTCCCGGCCAGCTCCGAATACACCACCTGCCGCGCCAGCCGTTCGTCGACGGCGACGCCCTGCACGGTCACGCGCATAGACAGGCTGAGCCGGTCGGCGGCCTGGCCCTCGTAGCCCGAGAAGGTCTCGGTGTGCACCAGCACGACGTTCAGGGACTCCAGCGGCACGAACTCGAAGTCTTCGAGCAGATCGCTCTGCATCTCCCCATAGGCCCGCTGCTGGAGCTGCTGGAGCAGCAACGCCCGGGCACGCTCCATGTCCTCGGCCGAGATGGCGCGCACATCGGCGGCGAGCCCGCCCCGTGTCGGCTCAGGGTTGGCCGCGATCACACGGGCGTTCAGCGGGCCCTCAAGCTCGTTAACCCGGCCCGCCGGGACATTGCCTTCAAAGCCCGCTTCGATGGCCTCTACTGCCACTTCGACTGTATCGCCGACCGTGCCGGGTAGTGTTACGTCGGCCAGCGTCACAAAGCGTACGGGCCGCGCCGCGCTGGTCCGCACGACAGTGCCGGCCGGAATGTTCACCTGCTCCGGGATGCGGTTGGTGAACATGACGATGCCGCGCGCCTTCTCGGAGGGCACAAGCACCGTGCCGGAAACGTCAACCGAGGTCGAGCCCCCGACCTCAACGCCGACCATGCGCGCGGGGATCAGACCTGCAGCCGTGTCCATATCTTCGAGCAGGGCGTTCGGGTCGGCGGTGATGGTCGTGGTGGCGGCGACCTGGTTCGACGCGGGCGCGAGGTGGATCGTCGCACCGGGCAGGGCGAGAAAGGCGAGCGTGAGCAGGATGGCGAGCGTCACGCCGAAAGTCACCGCGGTGAGCGCAGGCCGTAAGCGCGGCGGGACAGCGCTCTCTTCACCCTCGCCGAACCGGGCGCCTGCTTCGGCCAGCGCTGGCTCGATCGGGGTAGGGCGCTCGGCGGGCAGGTCAAGCCGGGCATGCGCCGTACGCCACAGCACCCTGTGACTCTCCTGAATGCTCGGGAAGACCGCAATGCCGAGCTCCCGGGCGTTCTCGACGACATGCGGGTCCCGGCTGATCAGCGCGAGCTGCGTGCCGCGGCGTGTAGCCTCGCGCTGGAGCAGCACGAGATCTAGCCGGCGCTCGAGGACGTGGTGGCCGTTGCCGGGGTAGACGAGCAGCACACGCGGCGCGCGAGCCCAGGCCAGCTTGTCACGCGCCGAGTGGATGTCGTCGTGAGGTTCGAGCTGGATGATCTGCTCTTTCACAATCCTCACCCCGGTTGGCCGGCGAGGCTACTGGAGCGCCTCGCCAACAAGCTGTTCAACCGCCGCGAGCGCCTCGGGTATGCGGCCAGGATCGCGCCCGCCCGCCGTGGCGAAGTCGGGGCGTCCCCCGCCGCCCCCGCCGACGAGCTTGGCGGCAGCCCCGACGAGCTTGCCGGCATGGACGCCGCGGCTCACGAGGTCTGCTGTGACCTTGGCGACGAGCCGCACTTTGCCGTCGATCTCGCTGGCGAGCAGCACGACGCCGCTGTCGATCTGGTCGCGGCACCAATCGGCCATCTCGGCAAGAATGTCGCCGTCTGGCGCGGCGACCTGCGCCGCGATGACCTGCGCGCCGCGGACTTCCTTCGCGCTGGCCAGCACGTCCGCCAGCCCCTCGCGGGCGCGCTCACGCGCCAGCATCTCGACGGTGCGCTGCGCCTCGCGCAGTTCGCCGAGCAGCGAGTCGACGCGCTCGGGGGCGCTCTCCGGCTCCGTGCCGAGCTTCGCGGAGACGGTCTCCAGGGCAGCCAGCCGCTCGCGGACCATCGCCTGCGCGGCGCGCCCCGTCACCGCTTCGATGCGGCGCACGCCCGCGCTGCTGCTCTCCTCCCGCGTGATCAGGAACTGCCCGATCTCGCCGGTGGTGCGGACGTGCGTGCCGCCGCACAGTTCGTAGCTCCAGCGCTCGGAGCCGTTGCCCGGCTCGGCGATCGTCACGGTGCGGACCATCTCGCCATACTTCTCGCCGAACAGCGCCATCGCGCCCTCACCACGCGCCTCGGCGAGCGGCTTGGTGACTATTTCGGTGGGCCGGTTGGCGAGGATCATCTCGTTGACCTGCCCGGTGATTGCGTCAAGCTCCGCCTGGCTGACGGGCTGGTTGTGTGTGAAGTCGAAGCGCAGCCGGTCGGGCGCGACGAGCGAACCCTTCTGCCGGACGTGCTCGCCGAGCACGCTGCGCAGCGCGGCGTGCAGCAGGTGCGTCGCCGTGTGGTTACGCATGATATCCCAGCGGCGCTGCTCGTCGACCGCGCCCTCGACCCGGTCGCCAACCTTGACCTTGCCGCTCACCACCTCGCCAACGTGCAGGATCAGGCCGCCAACCGGGGCGCGCATAGAGTCGACGCGTATCTCCCAGTTCCTGCCGCGCAGCACGCCGGTGTC
>CAZDLX010000033.1:15808-27849 GCA_964506005.1 uncultured Anaerolineae bacterium
GTCCAACCATCGCCGCTGATGATGCCGGTGTCGCTGACCTGACCGCCAGCCTCAACGTAGAAGGCGGTCTCGGGCAGGACGACCTCGACTCGCTGGCCTTTGGCCGCCTCGGATACGCGCTCACCCTCGCTGACGAGTGCGATCACCCGGCTCTCGAACCGCAGGCGGTCGTAATCGTAGGGCTGGCACTGCACGCCGTCGCCGGTCAGGTTGCCCGACGACAGAAGATCTTCCAGTGTCTGCTGGTAGACGGACACGTCCTCGAACCGGCCTGTCTCACCGCCCGAGACGAGCCGGTGGCGTTCCATCTGCTCGGCGAACCCCGCCTCGTCGATGCCGAGCCCCTGCTCGCCCAGAATATCGCGGGTGATCTCCAGGGGCAGCCCGTGCGTCGCGAAGAGTGAGAAGGCGGTCTCGCCGCCCATCACCGTCTCGCCGCGCTTTTGCATCCGCTCGATCTCAGCTTCGAGCTCGTCGAGCGACTGGCCGAGCGTGTGTGTGAAACGCTCCTCCTCAGTCGCGATCTGGTAGCGGATGGCCTCGCGGAACTGCCGCAGCTCCGGGTAGACCTCTGCCATCTTCTCGACGACGGCCATGCCAACCTGGGCGAGGAAGGGACGGGTCACGTCCATGCTGTGCGCGAAGCGCAGCGCCCGTCGGATCAGCATGCGGGTGACGTACTCGCGGCCCGTGGTGCCGGGGTTCACGCCGTCGGCGATGAGAAACGCCGCCGCGCGGGTGTGGTCGGCGATGACGCGGTAGGCGACGTAATTCTGCGCGCGGTACTCGTCATCATGGCCTAGAATGTCCTGCGTGAAGTCCATGATGTCCGTAAAGAGGTCAGTGTCGTAGTTGGCCGGCGCGTTCTGCAGCACCGAGAGGATGCGCTCAAAGCCCATGCCTGTGTCGACGCCGGGTTTGGGCAGCGGCACGTCGAAGCGGCCGGTATGCTGCGGGTCAGGCTCCGTTCGGTTGAACTGCATAAAGACGAGATTCCAGATCTCGAGGAAGCGGTCGTCCTCGCGCTGCAGCGCGTCGATGATGCCGTCCACCCCGAGCTCAGGCTGGAGATCGTAATGGACCTCGCTGGTCGGCCCGCAGGGGCCGGTCTCGGCCATCTGCCAGAAATTCGTCTTCGGGCCCATGCGCGCGACCCGCTTCGGGTCGACGCCGATGTCCTTCGTCCACACGTCGTAGGCCTCGTCGTCCGTTTCATAGACCGTGAAGGCGAGGCGCTCGGGTGGCAGCCCGTAGACATCGGTGAGCAGCTCATAGGCGTAGCGGATGGCGTCGCGCTTGAAGTAATCGCCAAAGCTGAAATTGCCGAGCATCTCGAAGAACGTGTGATGGCGCGGCGAGGGCCCCACATTTTCGAGGTCGTTGTGCTTGCCGCTGATGCGCATACACTTCTGCGCGGTCGTGGCGCGCGCGTAGGGCCGCGAGTCGTGGCCCAGGAACACGTCCTTGAACTGGACCATCCCCGCGTTGGTAAACAGCAGGGTCGGGTCATTGCCGGGGACCAGCGAGGACGAGGGCACGACCTGATGGCCCTTACTCGCGAAGTAATCCAGGAACGCCTGGCGCACATCGCGGCTGTCTGTCGAAGCGAGCTTTACCGTCGTTTCGTCTGATCGTCTCATGCTCTCATTTTCGTTGCTTCACAGGCCGGTAGATGGGCAGATTATACGCGACGAGGCAGGGGCTGACAATGAGCCTCGCGTCCTGGCCGGGGCGGGTGGTATCACACTTGTGGCGCGAGTGTGCTAAGATGAATGTACGGATAAGTGCTCAAGGAGTTCGCTGATGATCGAGACACACGTGACGGATGAAGGCGCCACCCGCTCGCTGACCTTCAGTAAGCTACTGCCTGCCACGCCCAGCGAAGTCTACCGGGCTTTCACGAATGCGACGGCCCTGCGTGACTGGCTCGCCGATCAGGTGCACGTGGCGGCGCAGGAGGGGGGCGCTATCTTCCTCGGCTGGAACCGGCCCGGCTACTACGTCGCGGGGCGCTACACTCGCCTCAAGCCCAACAAGCATGTGGCATTCGACTGGCAGGGTATCGGCGAGCCAGGCCGCTCTGAGGTCGAGGTCGATATCGAGCAGCGCCAGAACGGCACCGAAGTGACGCTCGTGCACCGCGGGCTCGGCGCCGAGGCAAGCTGGGACGGGGTGGTCGACGAAGTGCGGGACGGCTGGCTCACCGCGCTGGAGAACTTGCACGCCTATTTCGACGTGGGCCAGGACCTGCGCATCGCACGGCGACCGTTCCTCGGCATAATCATGGCGGGGGCCATGACACCGGAGGATGCCGAGCGGCTTGGCCTGCCGAGTACGGATGGAGTCTTTCTCTCAGGGACGGTGGCGGGCACCGGAGCTGAGGCTGCCGGGCTGCAGAATCGTGACGTCATCGTGGGCATGGCGGGCCGCCCTGTCCGTTATCAGAGCGATCTTACGGCGATACTCGACGAGCACCTGGCGGGCGATGTGCTGGAGCTTGAATTCTACCGGGATGGGGTTAAGCGGACTGCGGTACTCAGACTCTCGGAACGCCCCCTCCCGGAAGTGCCGGATTCGCCTGGCGAGCTGGCCCGGCGCGTTGAAGAGATGTATGGCGAGCTCGGCCGAGAGCTTGACCGCGTGCTCGACGGGGCCTCCGACAAGGACGCGGGCAAACGCCCCGGAAAGGGCCAGTGGTCGGCGAAAGAAGTCCTCGCGCACTTGATACACACCGAGCGAGATGGCCAGTTCTGGGCGGCCTCAGTGATCTCAGGCGCAGAGGCCATGAACTTCCCGGACAACATAGACGTGCGGATCGTGGCGACGGTCGAGGCGTTCCCAGAGCTGGATGACCTAACGCGTGAGCTGCGGAGTCTGTGGGCGGAGACCGTCGCGATGGTCCGGCATCTGCCGGATGACTTCACAAGCCGCAAGCGGGATTACCGGCGCATTGGCGAAGCGCTGCTGCAGGGCGGCTGGCACCCGAAAGAGCACTTCCACCAGATTACGGAGACGCTGGCTGCCGTAAAGAATGGCGGGCTGTTCTAGCGCCTGCACTTGAGACTGATAGGAGACTTGATGACAGAGCCAAATCCTGCCGCTGTGCGACCCCCCGCGCAAGTCTCGACGCCTGCCGGTCAGCCGCGGCCTGTGCGCCGCCAGGGGCTGCCCGCCTGGGCCTGGTTTGCGCTCATCGCGCTGCTCATCCTGGGGGTGCCGGCAGTCGCATGCGGCGCGTTCGGCTTCTCGCTGGCGCTCGCTGCACAGCGCCCGGCCCAGCCGGCGGCCATCGGGCCAGCGGTCGGCGTGATCGACGTGGAGGGGCAGATCGTCGCGGGTGAATCTGCGCCGTTTGGCACCGGTATCGCAGCCTCCGAGACAATCGTCGAACTCATTGAGCGAGCCGGCGATATGAGCAGCATCGAAGCGGTCGTGCTGCGAGTTAACAGCCCCGGTGGCAGCGTGGTGGCTTCTGACGAGATCTACCAGGCGTTAGTAGACCTTGATAAGCCGGTAGTCGTGACGATGGGTGAGTACGGCGCATCGGGCGGGTACTACATCTCGGCTGGCGCGGATTTCATCTACGTAACGCCGTACACGCTGACAGGCAGCATCGGCGTGATTAGCCAGTTCTTCAACGCCGAGGAGCTGCTGGACGATCTCGGCGTGGAGGTCGAGACGATCACGTCCGGCGAGAGCAAGGACTTCGGCAACTTCGCGCGGGAGATGACCGAGGAGGAGCGCGCGTACTGGGAGGACCTGACAACGCAGATCTACGAGGGCTTTGTCGCCATCGTGGCTGAGGAGCGCGGCCTGCCCATAGACGATGTGCGGGCGATAGCCGACGGACGCATCATCCTCGGGCAGGACGCGGTCGAGCTGGGGCTGGCCGACGGCATCGGCTACTTCGACGACGCCGTCGCCAGAGCTGCCGAACTGGGTGGCATCGAGGGCGAGCCCCGCACCGTCGAACTGACCCCGGATGCGACGTTCTTCGATGCGTTCTGGGGCCTGCAGTCGCGCCCGAGCAGCGCGGATGTGCTGGACCTGCTTCTGCGCGACCTCTCACCACCTGCGGTGCAGTTCCGCTAGGCGTGTGAAGAAACAGGGGCCGGTTCTGCCGGCCCCTGTGCTGCTATACGATATCCGCTTCTTCGTCTTCCTCGCCGCCGTGCCCGTTCCTGTCTTTCTCGCGCTGCGAGCGCCGGGCGATGACTTCTGACGCGGAGGGTGGATCCCAGAAGATCGACTCGAGCAGGCGCAGGAAGCGCAGCACAATCGAGCGCACGTGCGCGAAGATGTACCATCCCTCGCGCAGCATCTCGCTGAAGTACGAGCGTGCCGTCGGGCGCGGCTCCCACTCCAGCAGCAGCGCGCCCCATGTCAGCCCTGCGCCGAATCCAACCAGCACGACACGGTCGTTGGACTGGATCCGGCCGCACTCCACGGCTTCGGCCAGGGCGATGGGGATCGACGCCGTCGAGGTGTTGCCATAGCGGTCGATGTTCACGAAGAAGCGGTCGAGCGGGAGGCGAAGCCCGCGCGCCGCCGACTGGATGATGCGAATGTTCGCCTGGTGGGGGATGATCACGTCCACGTCATCGGGTGCCAGGCCCGCTCTTTCCAGCACCTCCTCGGTGGCCTGTGCCATCACGCGCGAGGCAAAGCGAAAGACCTCGCGCCCGTTCATGACCAGCGACTGCTCGGGCTTGGCGCCGTTCATGCTGGTCCGCACGCCCGAGCGCGCATACAGGTAGTCCTCACCTGAACCGTCGGAGTGCAGCACCACCTCGCGGATCCCGCCCGGCGTATCGCCTGCGCGCAGCACGAACGCGCCCGCGCCGTCACCGAACAGGATGCAGGTCGAGCGATCGGACCAATCGACGATACGGCTCAGCGTCTCCGCGCCGATGACCAGCGCGGTATCAACCGCCCCCGATTCGATCTGCGCGGCGGCGAGCGAGAGCGCATAGATAAACCCGGTGCAGGCGGCGAGCAGGTCGAACGCGCCCGCCTTCGTCGCGCCGAGCTTGTCCTGAATGATGTTGGCTGTAGCCGGGAACAGGTTAGCCGGCGAAGACGTCGCGACGACGATCAGATCGAGCTCGCGCGGCGATATGTTCGCATGGCTGAGTGCCTTGCGCGCCGCACGCAGGCCGAGCGTTGCCGTGGTGTCGCGGTCATCCGCGATACGCCGCTCGACAATGCCCGTCCGTTCGCGGATCCACTCGTCCGACGTCTCGACGAGCTGCTCAAGATCGTGGTTGGTGAGCACCCGTTCCGGCACCTCGACTCCCCAGCCGACGACGTGTGCATAACGCCCGTTTGCGCGCTGCTGGCTGGGCTTTCCCTTCCTCCGGCGCCTTACGGCGGCCCCTTCTGCTTGCCTATCCATCATAACGACCCAGGACAATACTCGCGTTATGCCCGCCAAACCCGAAGGAGTTTGACATGGCAATGCGGACGTCCATCGCGCGGGCTTCGTTGGGTACGTAATCGAGGTCGAGTCCCTCGCCCGGGTTGTGGAGGTTGATGGTCGGTGGTACGCAACCCGTCTGGATCGCCATGATGCAGGCGAACGCCTCAAGCGCGCCGGCAGCGCCCATCAGGTGGCCGGTCATGCTCTTCGTCGAGCTGATGGCCACGTCGTAGGCGGCATCGCCGAACACGTGCTTGATCGCCAGCGTCTCGGAACGGTCGTTCAGCTCGGTGCTGGTGCCATGCGCGTTGAGGTAATCGACGTCGGCGGGGTTGACGCCCGCTGTGGCAAGGGCCTCCTCCATGGCGATGATCGCCCCCTCGCCGTTCTCCGCCGGTGCGGTGATGTGGAAGGCATCCGCCGAGGCACCGTAGCCGAGCATCTCGGCGTAGATGCGTGCGCCGCGCGCCTTCGCGTGCTCCTCGCTTTCGAGGATGAGGATCGCAGCGCCTTCTCCGGCGACGAAGCCATCGCGGTCGCGGTCGAATGGGCGCGAGGCAGCCTGCGGATCGTCGTTACGCTGTGAGAGTGCGCCCATGTTGTTGAAGGCGGCGATGACCAGCTTGAGAATGCCCGACTCCGCCCCACCGGTAACGATCGCGTCGGCAGCGCCGCGCCGGATCGTCTCGAACGCCTCGCCGAGCGCGTTGGTGCTGGAGGCGCAGGCGGTGGCAATGCTCATGTTAGGGCCGCGCAGCCCGTACTCGATAGCGATCTTGCCCGGCGCAGTGTCCGGCAGAATCATGGGTACCATGTGCGGGCTGGCCCAGTGCTCCCCTTTTTCGACCGCTTTCTGCGTCTCGTCGATCAACGTTCCCACGCCGCCAATGCCGCTGCCCATGATCGAACCGATGCGACGCGCGTTATCCGCAGTGACTTCGAGCCCGCTGTCGGCAAACGCCTCCCTCGTCGCTGCCAGCGCCAGATGGGTGAACCGGTCCATACGGCGCGCCTCACGAGGGCCAAAGAGCGCTACCGGATCGAAGTTCTTCACCTCACCCGCGATCTGCACTTTGAGATCGCCGGGGTCAAACGCAGTGATCGTATCAATACCCGATTGGCCGCTGGTCAGCGCCTGCCATGTGTCTGCCGTATTGTTTCCCACCGGGCACACCACGCCCATCCCTGTGACGACAACTCGCCGAATGCTCATCCCGTCCTCCTGTACACCGACCGGCGACCGGTTCGCCCTGAGCCCAACCCTGCTGCCCCACCAGGCCCGTGTTTTTTGGCACTCGCGACCAGGCGCTATAATCACCGGGTCTGGCAGCGCGAACGCCGCGAACTCAATCAGCGGAAGCGGATTAAGATGTACACGTTAACCTCTACCGCCGGCCACGCTCTCCAAATGGCGTGGCGGCAGAGTTCTCCTAAATATAACAGGTATTGTCAGATTGCGTTACTCCTGTTTTTTGCATGGGGTACTGAAGTCATGCCATCCACCTGCCATGACCGGCCATCACGCTGGCAATGGAGGCGGCTGTGATTCTGGTCACCGGCGCAACGGGTTTCGTCGGGCGGCGGCTGATCCGGCGGCTTGGAGAGCTTCCCGGGCTGGAGGTGCGGGTGCTGCTGCGCCCCGGCAGCGATCTGGAGCGCCTGCCGCACGGCGTCGCCGTGCACGCCATGATCGGCGACCTGAACACCCCTGACTCGCTGCTGGCGGCGATGGACGGCGTGCACACCGTGTTTCACCTGATCGGGACGGATACACGAGGACGCCACGCCCGGCTGGACGAGGTCGACGTGGCGGGCACCCGCGCCCTGCTGGAAGCGGCGCTCGCGGCGCGAATCGGGCGGATCATTACCATCAGCCGCCTGGGCGCGGACCGCAACTCGGCGTACCCGATCCTGCGGGCCAAGGGCGAGATCGAGGAGGCGGTGAAAAGCAGCGGGCTGGCCTACACGATATTCCGCACCGGCGTGCTGTTCGGTGAAGGCGACCGTTTCTCGTCGCACCTGGCCATGCTCATCAAGACGTTCCCGGTATTCTTCGTGCCCGGCGATGGCGAGCAGATTCTGCAGCCGCTGTGGGTAGAGGATCTCGTCAGCGCGCTCACGCTGTCGCTGCAGAACCTGGACCTCATCGACCAGACCATAGAGATCGCGGGGCCCGAATTGCTGACTTTCAGGCGCATCGCTATGCGCATCATGTATGCGCTCAATGTGCGGCGGGCAATCATGGGCGTGCCGTTCCAGATCTACCAGGCGGGCGCGTGGTACTTCGACGGGCTGTTCGCCCGGTGGCCGATCACGTCGCTGTGGATCCAGATGCTTGCCGCGAGGCAGACGGCGGAGCTTGGCACCATCGAGCGGCTGTTTGGCTTTCGCCCCGCCGCCTTCGACATCGGGCTGATCGACCATTACCTGCCGGGCAGACGTTACCGGCTTGACTTCATGCGGTATATTCTCTCGGGTCGCTGGACTTGATGAGGGGCAGTGACTTTCGCCGCTCGCGGACTATCTTTCGCCAAGTGGGGTGGAAACACGATGCTGACAGAGAAAAGACTCGCGTTTATCGGCAGTGGGATGATGGCGGAAGCCATGATCAAGGGGCTGCTGCGAGAGAAGCTGGTCGACGCCGCCGACGTGACCGCGGCAGGGCCGCGTGCCGAGCGCGGTCATGACCTGGCGCGGCTGTACGGGGTAGGGTGGACGACGAACAACCGCGAGGCGGTCGAGGGGCGGGACATCGTGATCCTGTCGGTGAAGCCGCAGGTCATGGATTACGTGCTGCCGGAGCTGTGCGGTCTGATCAATGCCGACGCATTGGTGATTTCCATAGCCGCCGGCGTGCCCATTACCATGCTCTCGGCCGGGCTGGCTCATGAAGCGGTCGTCCGGGCCATGCCCAACACGCCGGGGCAGATTGGTGAGGGCATCACCGTCTGGACGGCGACCGGCACCGTGAGCGACGCCCAGCGCCAGCAGACAGAGACGATTCTCGGAGCACTGGGCGAGACAGTGCCGGTCGACGACGAGCGCTACCTTGATATGGCAACCGCGCTCAGCGGCACGGGGCCTGCCTACGTGCTGTTGTTCATGGAAGCCATGATCGATGCCGGGGTGCATCTCGGCTTCTCGCGGCGGGTTGCCGAACGGCTCGTGCTGCAAACCATGCAGGGCACCGTCGAGTACGCGCGCCAGTCGCCGCGCCACCCCGCCACACTGCGGAATGAGGTGACTTCGCCGGGCGGCACAACAGCCGAGGCGCTGTATCACATGGAGAAGGGCGGCCTGCGAACGGTCGTCTCACGGGCCATCTGGGCGGCATTTCAGCGCTCGCTGGCACTGGGCGCGGGTAAGACCGGGCTGATGCGCGAAATCGGCGGGGCGCAGGACGAGACGTAAGCCGCGTCAGCAGCCGGGTTGCGCTTTTGTGAAATGGTAGGCAAATCAGATGCGTTCAGGTAGAATTCAGGCAGCAGAAGTTGCTCAACCTGCCCGCTTGCGTCCTCACACAGCGCGCCGAGTGGCTGCGCGGGTACAGGTGAGTCGAAAACGCATCCCCTGAGAGGTCACCCCTCACACGTAATTACACGGCGATAGTTGGGAGACAAGATGGCGACAAACATCTCCAAAGATCTGGCGGAACAGCTCAAAGCCCAAATCGAGGGCTACACGCCAACAGTCTCAGTTGGCAGCATCGGACAGGTGCTGGAAGTTGGGGACGGCATTGCTCGCGTATCCGGCTTGAGGGGCATTCGCAGCCAGGAACTCGTCCAGTTCGAGAACGGGTCGCTCGGCCTGGCCTTCAACCTGGAAGATGTCGAGGTCGGCGTGATCATCCTGGGCGAATACTCCAACATTCAGGAGGGCAGCCAGGTGCGCGGGCTGGGGCGCGTGGCCTCCGTCCCGGTGAGCGCTGATATGATCGGCCGCGTGGTCGATCCGCTCGGGCGTCCGATTGACGGCAAAGGCCCGGTCGACGGCGACCGTTTCATGCCGATTGAGCGGCTCGCACCCGGCGTCGTCGAGCGCCGCAACGTGTACCAGCCCCTCCAGACCGGTGTCAAGGCGGTCGACAGCATGATCCCGATTGGCCGCGGCCAGCGTGAGCTAATCATCGGCGACCGGCAGACCGGCAAGACGGCGATTGCGCTGGACGCCATCCTGAACCAGTCCGGCGAGGATGTGATCTGCATCTATGTTGCCATCGGGCAGAAGCGCTCTCAGGTGGCGCGCATCCTCGGCATACTGGAAGAGCACGGCGCGCTGGGCCACACAATTGTCGTGGCGGCGACGGCCTCCGACCCGGCAGCGCTCCAGTACATCGCCCCGTACGCGGGCTGTGCCATCGGCGAGTATTTCATGGAGCGGGGCCAGGACGCCCTCGTCGTCTATGACGACCTCTCGAAGCATGCCTGGGCTTACCGCCAGGTTTCGCTGCTCATGCGCCGCCCGCCGGGGCGTGAGGCTTACCCCGGCGATGTCTTCTTCCTGCACTCGCGCCTGCTGGAGCGCGCCGCGCAGCTCTCCGACGAAAAGGGCGGCGGCAGCCTGACCGCGCTGCCCATCATCGAGACGCTGCTCGGCGACGTGTCGGCTTACGTGCCGACGAACGTCATCTCGATTACCGACGGCCAGATCTACCTCGAATCGGACCTGTTCAACGCCGGCATCCGCCCCGCCATCAACACCGGTATCTCGGTGAGCCGCGTGGGTGGTGACGCACAGCGTAAGGCGATGAAGCAGGTGGCGGGCCGCCTGCGCCTTGACATGGCGCAGTACCGCGACCTGGCCGCCTTCGCGCAGTTTGGCTCTGACCTCGACCGCTCCACGCAGGAGCAGCTCGAGCGTGGGATGCGCCTGACGGAGATCCTCAAGCAGCCGCAGTACGAGCCAATGCCGGTGACCGACCAGATCATGATCATCTACGCCGGTACGCGCGGCTTCATGGACGACGTGGAGATCGACCGCATCCGTGAGTTCGAGGAGGCGTTCCTGCAGTTCATGAACACGCAGCGCCCTGAGATCGCCGCGGCGCTCAAGGATGGTTGGGCCCTCACCGACGAGATCGAGGAGCAGCTCAAGGAGGCCATCCGCGATTTCAAGGGTGGCTGGAACTAGGCCGGGCGGGAGAAGAGTATGGCTACCGCACGAGAGATCAAGCGCCGCATCCGCAGCATCAAGAACATCTCGAAAGTGACGGGTGCGCTCGAGGCTGTGTCGGCGTCGAAGGTGCGCCGCGCGCAGAACCAGGCGCTGGCCAGCCGCGCATACACCGAGGCGGCTTACGAGATGCTGCGCGAAATGGCGGTCTACGAGTCGAGTGACATTGCGCATCCGCTGCTCGAAGAGCGCGAGAACAAGCGCAAGTCGCTCATCATCCTCATCACCAGCGACCGCGGCCTGGCTGGCCCTTACAACAGCAACATCACGCGCCGGGCGGTGGCGTTTGCGCAGAAGCTGCCCACCCAGGTTGAGTATCTGACCATCGGCTACAAGGGCCGCGACACACTCCTTCGCCGGGGCGACCACATCGTGGCGGAGTTCCCGGGTGTGCCGGGCACGCCGTCTATCCTGGACATCGCAGCCATCAACCGGGTGGCGCTGGACGACTTCCTGGTGGGCGGCTACGACGAAGTTTACGTGGCCTTTACGCGCTTCATCAACACTCTGAGCCAGCAGCCGGTTGTCGAGCGGCTGCTGCCGCTGCGCCCGCGCCCGGAGGATGTGGAGAGGGCGCGCGAGCAGGTCGGCGGTATGCACGCCGTCCTGGCCTTCGAGCCCAACATCGAGGCGGTGCTCGAAGAGGTACTGCCGCGCTTTACGGAGGTGCTGCTGTTCCAGGCTGTTGTCGAGGCACTGGCGAGCGAGCATTCAGCGCGGATGGTCGCGATGCGCAATGCCACTGAGAACGCCAATGCACTGGTCGACGATCTGACCCTGCGCTTCAACAAGGCCCGGCAGCTTGCCATCACCAGCGAAATGCTGGATATCGTTGGCGGCGCCGAGGCTCTGCAGCAGAGTTCTAGCTGACGGTTAACCCATATCTCGAGGGGAACATGGCCCAAGTACAGACTACACAGGAACGCATCAGTACCACAGACGGAAAGAAGTACCGCAGCAAGGGCAGGGTCACCCAGATCCTGGGCGCGGTTGTCGACTGCGAATTCCCGCCTGGCGGCATGCCCGAGATTTACGAGGCAATTGAGGTCCCCCGTGATGGGCAGGAACCGATGATCCTCGAGGTCCAGATGGATCTCGGCGGCCACCGGGTGCGAGCCGTGGCGATGGCGAGCACTGACGGCATGCCGCGCGGGCTCGACGCCTACGCGACGGGCGCGCCGATCCGGGTGCCGGTTGGGCAGGCAGCACTGGGTCGCATCTTCGACGTTCTCGGCCGGCCAATCGACGGTAAGCCACTGGATGCCGCCACGGTCGACGAGTGGTATCCCATTCACCGTGATGCGCCGAGCTTCGAGGAGCAGGCCACCTCGACCGAGTTCTTCGAGACTGGCATTAAGGTCATCGACCTGATCGCGCCGTTCACTCGCGGCGGCAAGACGGGCATCTTCGGCGGCGCGGGCGTCGGCAAGACGGTCATCATCATGGAGCT
>CAZDLX010000034.1:0-19438 GCA_964506005.1 uncultured Anaerolineae bacterium
GCTACCCCCGCCTGGCGCGCTGCTGCATCTTAGCCGCCCGCTCGATGGGGTCCTCGTAGCGGTCGCGGCCCCGCACGCGTGCCTGCCAGGCGGCCATCGCCGAGTCGATCTGCTGGTTGAGCAGCATCGCATCTTCGACGATGAACAGCAGGCTCTTGCGGTCCGGCGTGAACAGAAACTTGTCCCACAGGCGGCGGATGGGCTCCCTGGGCCAGCTCTTGAGGTCGATCACCGTGCAGGGCAGCGGCAGCAGCGGCTCCAGCAGTGCGTAGTCGCGGTTGCGGAGCCGGTCGGGCGGGAGCTGGGCGCTGACCTGCCCCAGCCGCAGCTGGCGCACTCGTGCGTAGGAGATGTTCAGCGGCAGGAGGCCCGCCCGGACCCGCAGTGCGTTCCGCCGCGCCTCGACGAAGCTCCCCCGCGCGACGATCGTGATCAGCCCGTACAACAGAAGGTTCAGCCCGATGATGGCCAGCACAAGCGTCCGGTTGAGCCACAGGTGCTCCAGAAGTGCCTCGTTGCCGCCCTCAAATCGCCCATAGGCGTGCAGCCAGGTCATGCCGTAGATCAGCACGCCGAACAGGGCTGTCAGCAATGGCATGATCCGCCAGCGCTGCCCGATGCGGTAGTACACCAGCAGCCGGTGCCGCCGCGTCAGCTTCTTCCTCATGCGCGTCGCTCCGAAGGTAGTGAGGCCGTCGTAAGCGTAATTCTACGCGGAAAGTGCCGGCGGGGAAGTAGGTGTCGGCCCCAGAGCACGCGGCGGGGCGAATGGGGTATCATAATGCGGAGTGCCCCAGGAAGGAATCGAACCTTCAACCTACCGCTTAGGAGGCGGTTGCTCTGTCCATTGAGCTACTGGGGCGCGCCGCACATTATAACAAACGGCAGCGTACGGCCGCCAGCACTCGCCCGCGCGCCGGCGTTGGAGTGCCGTTGGAATTCCAGCAGGGAGAGAGGACCCTTATGACTCGAGACGACCTGGCCCGGTGGGATGACCGCTACCGGCGTGAGGACTGGAAGAACGCGCGCGACCCGTACCCGCTGCTCGCCGAGCACGTTCCGCCGATCGCGGACGGATTTGCGCTCGACCTCGCCTGCGGGCTCGGGCACAACTCGATCTGGCTGGCGCGGCACGGCTACCACGTGCTCGGCGTCGACCTCAGCCGGGTGGCGCTGGAGAAGGCGCGAAAAGCGGCGTCTGCGGCGGGCATGGCAGAGCGGGTGCGCTTTGCCCAGGTCGATCTCGATCACTACCGCCCGCCGGCGGGCTGCTTCGACCTCGTCGCCGTGATCCGCTTCCTCGACCGGGCGCTGTTCCCGTACATTGCCGCGTCGCTGAAGCCCGGCGGCCTGCTGATCTACGCCACGCTGAACTGGCGCCGCCGCGAGACCCACCCGGAGGTCGAGCCGGTGTACCTGCTGCAGCCGGGCGAGCTCGAGACGTCGTTTCCCGGTTTCGAGCTGCTGCACGCCTCTGAGGTAGGCGATCACTCCGAAATCGTGGCCCGCAAGCCGCGAAATCCGGCTATCAATACGTAGTATCACTTATTTGACGTCCGAATTATTGTCCCTATAATGATGGCAGATTGACGTTCATTGACTCATTCAATTCAATCCAAGGAGCTCTACCATGTTGTTCAATCCTCGTGAAGAGGGCCAGGGTCTCGTCGAATACGCGCTGATCCTCGTCCTGGTCGCCGTCGTCGTGATCGCCATCCTGCTGCTGGTCGGCCCTGAGGTCGGACAGGTCTTCTCGGATATCCTCAGCGGCCTGCAGCAGCGGCCCTAGTACGAGCGTAGTTTAGCCATCGGATCGGCAAAGGGGCAGCCCGGCGGGCTGCCCCTGTTCCCATTTACACACTCGTCATCCACGCACCCTCCACCGTTTGCCGCGCCCCCCCATTGATGTACAATCGACAGTGAAGCAGGCAGCATCCACTGCCTCGCGCCGTCACGCCGTCTGCCGGCCTCGAAAGGGACACGATGGGTATCACGCACTACAGCGCCCACACCGGCGCACGCGAGGACAAGCACTTTAAGGCCACGCTCTTCGAGGGCGATCACCTCATGGTCGGGGTGAACTGCCTCGAACCGGGGCAGGAGCAGCACACCCACACCCACGAGAGCGCCGACAAGGTGTACATCGTCATGGAAGGGGAGGGCGTGTTTATCCTCGGCGAGGCGGAGCAGACCGCGGGCCCCGGCTCGGTGGTCTGGGCGCCGGCAGGTGTGCCGCACGGCGTCCGCAACGCCGGAAGCGAGCGACTGACACTGCTGGTGGGCATCGCGCCACCGCCCGGCGCAAAGTAGGCAGGGCAGCAGCACATGGCAGCTACAGGAGTCCTGACCGGCAGGCGGATCGTGCTCGGCGTCACCGGCTCGATTGCCGCCTACAAGGCCGCGGCGCTCGCCAGCCAGCTCACGCAGGCGGGGGCGCTCGTGGACGTGATCATGACCGACGCCGCGACGCGCTTCATCACCCCGCTGACCTTTCAGGCGCTCACCGGGCGGCCCGTCTACACCAGCATGTGGCAAACGGAGACCGGCGGCGGGCTCGGCACGCACATCGCGCATGTGGGGCTGGCCCACGAGGCGGACCTGCTGCTGATCGCACCGGCGACCGCCCAGACGATGGCCCGGCTGGCTCACGGCCTGGCCGATGACTTGCTCAGTGTGACGGCGCTGGCCGCCACCTGCCCCATCCTGCTCGCGCCGGCCATGGATGCCGGTATGTACGGCGCGCCCGCCACCCAGGCCAACGTCGAGGTGCTGCGCGCGCGCGGCGTCCGCTTCGCCGGGCCTGCCAGCGGGCGTATGGCCTCAGGGCTGGAGGGTTGGGGGCGCTTCCTCGAGCCGGACGAGATCGTCGGGCACGTCCGGCTGGCGCTCGGCCAGGCTGCCGGGCGGCTGCGGGGGCGGCGCGTCGTCGTCACCGCGGGCCCGACCCGCGAGCCGCTCGACCCGGTGCGCTTCCTCTCGAACCGTTCGACGGGCAAGCAGGGTCTCGCCATTGCTCAGGCTGCGGTCGATGCCGGTGCCGAGGTCGTGCTGATTGCCGGGCCGCTCGAAGCGGCTACGCCGCCGGGCGTGGAGCGCATCGACGTGACCGACGCCCGCCAGATGGAAGCGGCGGTGATCGCGCAGGCTACCGGCGACCGGCAGGCCGACGCGCTCGTGATGAGCGCCGCCGTGGCGGACTTCCGGCCTGCAGAGACGGCGGCACACAAGATCAAGAAGAGCGGCGACGTGCCAACCGTCGAGCTGGCCCGCAACCCGGACATCCTGCTCAGTGTCGCCGCACAGGACCGGCGGCCCCGCCTGACGATCGGCTTTGCCGCCGAATCTCAGGACCTGCTCGCCAACGCGCAGGACAAGCTGGCCCGCAAGAAACTCGACCTCATCGTCGCCAACGACATCAGCGCGCCGGATGCCGGTTTCGCGGTGGAAACGAACCGCGTTCACTTCGTCACCGAGGGCAATTCCGAGGCTCTGCCGCTGCTCAGCAAGGTGGAGGTCGCCGCCCGCCTCGTCGAATGGATTGCCGATCGGTTTGAAAGCCAGGGCTGAGGCCGCCGCGCGAAACCAACAGCTTTCAGTCGCGAATCACACGTATTCCCGACGTTTTCTATACGGTTGTTTTTGACAACAGCTTTTAATGCGCATATCATTACGTTAATCCTCTCAGGCGACTGGCAGATGGCAGATCGAGAGGAGCGTGTTGGAATCATGAGAGGAAGGAGGCAGCCCCGGGATCGTCTTGTCGCACCCTTCTGAGCTGGTTTCAATGCGCTTTCCGCGCACCATCTTCCCTACACACACAGACAGTGAGAAGGAGAAGAAAGTAATGTTTAGTAGCAAGAAGTCGCTAGTGCTCTTCGCGCTAGTCCTGACCGGCATTCTGATGGCTGCCTGCGCGACCCCCGAACCCGAGCAGGTTGTCGTCACGGTCGAGGTCGAGGGCGAGGCTGGCGAGACGATCATCGTCACCGCCACCCCGGACCCCGCGGCTGAGGCTCCTGCCGAGGAGGGCGAGGCGGAGGGCGAGGCAGCTGCTCCCAGTGGCGAGCTCGTCACCTACCAGATGGGTATCTTCGAGGACCTGACCACGACCAACTACTGGGCGGCCCTTGACACCGAAGCTACCACCTGGAACTTCGCGGTGATCGCGAACTACCACCCGTCCATGTACGGTCTGGCCCCGCAGCGCTTCGACTTCATCCCCGGTATTGCCGCTGGCCTGCCCGGCGACCGCACCGAAGAGGGTGAGTTCGTCACGATCGAAGCCCAGCTCAAGGAAGGTCTGACCTGGTCGGACGGCGAGCCGCTGACGGCTGACGACATCGTCTTCACCGTCGAGACCATGAAGGACTTCCAGCTCTCCAGCAACTGGGCGACCTACAACCCCGCGCTCTTCGACCACATCGAAGCTGTCGATGAGACCACGGTGAAGTACTTCTTCACCGACGTCCCCGGCCTGGGTGAGTGGGAATTCGGCGTTGCTCTGATGCCGATCTTCGCCGAGCACTTCTGGGCCCCTCAGGTCGACGAGATCCGCGCGAGCACCGGCCTGGACGAGGCCGACCCCGAGGATGCTGAGGGTTACGCGGCCGTTTCCGCTGAGGCCCGTACCTCCCTGTACGCCATCCAGCCCGAAGGCGAGCCGGTTTACGGCCCGATGATCTTCGGCGGCTGGGAGCCCGGTGCCTTCGCGGAGAACATCGCCCGCGAGGACTACCCGGACAAGGGTGAGATCGCCAACCTGTACGAGAACGGCGCTTTCGAGGCTGTCCGCCCCGACGGCGAGACGTTCACCGCCTACGGCGAGCCCTCTGGCGACCCGTACCTGTCGGTTGAGACCGGTCCCTTCGTGCCCGGCACCATCTTCAGCCTGTACGGCTCGCAGGACGCGGCTGTGCTGGCCCTGCTGGACGGCGAAGTTGACTTCGTCTACAACCCCAATGGCCTGTCGGCTGGTCTGTTCGAGCAGGTCAGCGGTGCCGAGGGCATCGTGACGATCGAGAACCCGGCGTTTGGCTTCCGCTACATGGCCTTCAACGTCCGCGACGATCGCCCGGTGACCTCCGACGTCGCCTTCCGCCAGGCTGTGGCGACGGTGGTTGACCAGTCGTTCATCACCGACCGCATCCTGCAGGGTACCGCGATCCCCATCAACACCGTGATGCCTGAGGCCAACCGCTTCTGGTACAACTCGGAGCTCGTGCCCTGGGGCTACGACGAAGAGGGCAACAACCTTGACCGCGCTACCCGCGTGGCCAACGCTGTGGCCATCCTCCAGGAAGCCGGCTACACCTGGGAAGGCGGCGGTGTCCCGACCTGGAACGACGACAACCAGACGACCGACCTGACCGGCAACCTGATCCTGCCTGACGGCACGCCGATGCCTGAGCTGGAGCTGATGTCGCCGAGCGCGGGCTACGACCCGATGCGCGCCACCAGCGCCATCTGGATCGAGCAGTGGATGCGCGAGATCGGCATCCCCGTGACCGCCAACCTGACCGGCTTCAACAACATCTCTGACGCCGTCTTTGCGCAGCAGGACGCCACCTGGGATATGTACATCCTGGGTTGGGGCCTGGGCAACCCGGCCTACCCGACGTACTTCGAGTCGTTCTGGGCCTGCCAGTACGACACCGAGACGACCGGTGGCTTCAACAGCCCCGGCTACTGCAACGAGGAGTTCGACCAGCTGTCCGCTGACTTCCTGGCCGCTACCGACCTCGAGTCCGCGCAGCAGATGGTCTTCGAGATGCAGGAAATCCTGAACCGGGATCTGCCCTACATCCCGCTGTTCACCACGCCGATTCTCGAGGCTTACCGCGACAACCTTGTCTTCCCGTATACTGAGGTGCTGGACGGCGTCCAGGGCCTGTACGGTATGCAGGGGACGGTGCAAGCGTACGCCGCCGAGTAACAGGTTAACCTGAACGCCTGAGAGACGAGGGGGAGAGGGCAGGGGAACGGTTCCCCTGCCCTCTCTTATCAAATCAAGTGGGGCGCGGGCCGCTGACTGACAAAGATCACTGGCCTGCTACAGCACGATCAAGTAAACTAACGTACCTAAACGCAGCTGCTCAGTCCGCGCGCCGGGCTGAGTACCCGGCACATGGAGTAATCGATGACCCGCTACATATTGGGCCGGCTGTTCCAGGTGTTGATCACCTTTCTGCTTTTTCAGACAGTGGTGTTCTTCCTCCTGCATGCACAGCCCGGCGACATCACTGATCAATTTCTATCGAACCCCCGTATCCCGCCCGAGGCACGCCAGGTCCTGCGCGCGCAGCTTGGCCTCGACAAGCCGCTGGGAGAGCAGTACCTCACCTATCTGAAGAATTTCTGGACAGGTGATATGGGTGTGTCGTGGACCCGCTATCCACGGCCTGTCACCGACATCATCGCCGAGACGATGCCGAGGACACTCGTGCTGTTCATCTCCTCCACAGTTGTCTCCTTTGGATTGGGGTTCTGGTTAGGCAGATTACTTGCCTGGAAACGTGGAGCGCTGATCGAGTACCCCGTTACTCTGGTCAGCATCTTCCTCTACACGGTGTTCTACCCGTGGTTCGCACTGGTGATCATCTGGCTGTTCGCATTCCGGATGAAGCTGTTCCCCATCGGGAAGTTCATCGACGTGCGATTGTGGCGCGGCTCGCAGGTGCCATACACGGCGAATGAGGTCTTCAACCACATGGTCCTCATCACGAGCATTCTGGTCGTGGTGTTGGGCGCGCTGTACTACTTCACCCGCAACCTGTCGCCCATCGACCGGCGGCGCATCCGCCTGCCAGGTACGGTCGTCGCATTCGTCGCCTTCATCATCTACTGGGTGACGTCGCCGATGTCGAAGTACGCCAGCGATATCGCCTGGCACATGGTCCTGCCCATTTTGACGCTGACTGCCGTCGGCTTCGCTGGGACCATGCTGCTCACCCGTAACAGCATGCTCGAGACGCTGCGCGAGGACTACATCCTGACGGCTCGGGCCAAAGGCCTGCCGGAGAAGGTGGTGCGTGATAACCATGCCGCCCGGAACGCGCTGCTGCCTGTGGTGACGAGTCTCGTCTACAGCCTGGCGGCGACGATCGGCGGTGGGATTATCACCGAGACGTACTTCTCGTGGCCGGGCATGGGCCTGATCCTGTTGGAGGCGTCCACTCGCAGCGACATCCCGCTCGCTATTGGTGCGCTGACGTTTGTTGGCGTGCTGGCGCTCGTCGCTCACTTCGTCGCAGACATTACATACGCGTTCCTCGACCCACGCATACGCTACTAATGATGGATGGAGCAGGTAGATGACTATCGAAAACCCCGAACAGGGAAACATCATCGGAGCGACGACACGCGAGGCCGTGGAACGTGCACCGCAGGTAGCCGTGCCCACGAGCGCGGCGCTGTGGCGCATCCGGCTGGGCATGTGGATCAAGTCCCTGCGCCAGAGCTGGATTCTGTTCGCCGAAAATCCAATCGGTCTGATCGGCCTGGGCCTGCTGCTCTTCTTTGCTCTGATGGCGATTGCACACCCGATCTTGATGAACACCGTGTGGTCACGGACAGTCTATCATCCCTTCCTGGGCTATGATCCGTCGATCCCGTTCCACCCGGCGGCGCCGTCAGCGCGCCATCTGCTGGGCACCGACGCCATTGGGCGTGACGTGCTCAGCCAGCTCATGTTCAGCACCTCCTCCGAGTTCGCGCTCGGCATGGTAGCCGCTATCGTGACAGTCGGCATCGGGACGGTGATTGGCGCAGTTTCCGCTTACTATGGCGGCATCCTGGACGTATTCTTCATGCGTCTTGCCGACCTCGTCATCATGATCCCGACGATCCCGCTGCTCATCGTGCTGGGGGCGATGTTCGATCTGACCCTGGTGTCGCTGGGCTTCATCCTCGGCATCCTGTCCGGCTTCGGCGGCGTCACGGTGATCATTAAATCCCAGGCGCTGACGATCAAGGTCAAACCTTACATCGAAGCGGCGCGAGTGGCCGGCGGGAGTGACTTCCACATCATCCGCTCGCACCTTATCCCGAATCTGATGCCGCTCTCGTTCCTGTACATGATGTTCACGGCAACCAACGCCATCTTCTCGGAAGCAGTGCTGTCCACCTTCGGCCTGTTGAACATCCGTATGAGCTGGGGCCTGATGATCCATACCACGCAGTCAACCGGCTACCTGCTGGACTTCAGCCGCTGGTGGCTGGTCTTCCCGGCTGGCCTGGCCATCACCCTGCTCTGTATGGCGTTCTACCTGGTGGGCCGTGCCATGGACGAGGTCATCAACCCTCGCCTGCGCCGCCGCTAAGGGCCGGCGGGCAGCACCTGCAACCCGTACACTCTGATAGGAATCGCTCTGGGAGCCCTGAACGTGACCAAAACTTTGCTCAAGGTCGAAGACCTTACAATGCACTATGGGACCCGCGCCGGCGACGTCAAAGCCGTCGACCGGGTTTCGTTTGAACTGACTGAAGGCGACTCGCTGGGGCTGGTCGGTGAATCCGGCTGCGGCAAGACGTCGATTGCTCTCACGCTGCTCCGACTGCTGCCGGAAAACTCAAAGATCATCGAAGGCCATGTCTGGCTGCGTGACACCGATCTGCTCGCGCTGACCGAGGACGAGATGCGCCGCTTCCGCTGGAACCAGATCTCGATGGTGTTCCAGGCGGCGATGAACTCGCTCAACCCCGTCCAGAAAATCGGCGACCAGATTATCGAGGCGCTTGAGCTGCATATCGGCGTGATGTCGCGCGAGGAAGCGCGCAAGCGTGTCGGCGAGCTGTTCGACCTCGTCGGTCTGGACCCGACACTGATGGACCGCTACCCGCACGAGTTCAGCGGTGGCATGCGCCAGCGCGCGGTGATCGCCATGGCGCTGTCCTGCAACCCGGATCTCATCATCGCCGACGAGCCGACGACCGCTCTCGACGTGATCGTGCAGGACCGCGTCCTGCGCAAGCTCGAAGAGATCCAGGAAAAGCTCGGTATGAGCATGATCTACATCTCGCACGACATCGCCGTTATCGCCGAGGTGAGCAACCGCATCGCCGTGATGTACGCCGGGCAGATGGCCGAGATGGCCGACTCCGTCGCCATCTTCGAGCATCCGCTGCACCCCTACACCTGGGCGCTCATGACCTCGTTCCCCAGCATCAAGGGGCGCAAGCACAAGCTGGAGCCTCTGCCGGGCGAGCCGCCCAACCTGATCGCCCCGCCAACCGGTTGCCGGTTCCACCCGCGCTGCTGGCGGGCCACCGAGATCTGCGAAAAGGAAATGCCGGAGTTTAAGGACTACGGCAATGAACACTACGCCGCCTGCTGGCACCCGCTTGAGAAGCCCGCGGCAGAATATCTGGAAGAGGCGTGATTCATGCCCATCAACTACAACGAACCACTGGTAAAAGTCAACGACCTGAAGAAGTATTTCCCCGTGCGGGGGAGTATCTTCTCCCGCACGAAGGGGCACATTCACGCCGTGGACGGGCTCGACTTCCAAATCATGCCCGGTAAGAGTATGGGCCTGGTGGGTGAGTCGGGCTGCGGCAAGACGACGACCGGTAAGATGCTCGTGCGTCTGTACGAACCGACTGACGGCGAGATCTTCATCCAGGACCCGGACGGCAATCTCGAAGACATCTCGCATCGCAAGGGCGACCGGCTCAAGATGTTCCGGCGCAACGTGCAGATGATTTTCCAGGACCCGTACGAGTCGCTGAACCCGCGCCACACCATCTACGACACCGTCGCCGAGCCGCTAACGGTGCAGGGTATCGGCTCGCTGGCGGAGCGCCAGGAGCGCGTCGCCGACCTGCTGAACGTCGTGGGTCTCACGCCCGCCGAGACGTTCATGTTCCGCTTCCCGCACGAGCTCTCGGGCGGCCAGCGCCAGCGTATCGCCATTGCGCGGGCGCTCATCATCGAGCCCAAGTTCATTGTGGCGGACGAGCCGACCTCGATGCTGGACGTGTCGATCCGCATCGGCGTGATGCAGCTCATGGAAGACCTCGCGGACCGCTTTGGCGTGAGCTACCTGTACATCACCCACGACCTCGCCGTCGCCCGCTACATGACGGACGAGATCGGCGTGATGTACCTCGGCAAGATGGTCGAACGGGCGGAAACCGAGGAGCTGCTGAAGAACCCGCTGCACCCGTATACCAAGGCGCTGCTCGCCGCAACCCCCGTTCCGGACCCGCGCTTTGGCCGCGACCCGATCATCATCAAGGGCGGCATCAGCAAGCCCATCGACCCGGAGCCGCGCTGCCGCTTCTACGAGCGCTGCCCGATCTCTGACAACTTCTGCTTCGAGAACCCGCACCCGCCGCTTGAGGACAAGGGTGGCGGGCACTACGTGGCCTGCTACAAGGTCTGACGTTCGAGACACAAGAAAAGGCCCGGTCACAGAGACCGGGCCTTTTGGTTGCTGTCCCGAATCTGCGTATGATACGCTGGCGGTTAAGCCTCTAAACGGTTAACCGTCAGATGATTGGTAGGGGCGGCTCTCCGCCACGCCGGGGAATGGAATTCCCCGGTGTGGCTGCTCATCACTCCTCAGGTGGCGCATCCCCCGCCCCGCATTATAATGAGCCCATGCCGAACTCTGCCGCCGCAACTCGTCCGCGCCGCCGCCGTTATCCGGTCATCGTCCTGCTGGTGCTGCTGCTCGCCGGCTGTGCAGCACCACCCACCGCCAACCCCGTTCTCGTGACGCTGCCCGCGGCCCCCCAGCCCACGGAAACGCCCTCGCCCACGTCTACCGTGACAACCGCGCCGCCCACACCGACTGCTGCGCCGAGCCCAACCGCGCCTGCACCTGCCGCAGCCATCACGCCCACCACGCCCGGCGGCGGCGAGTTCGGCAGCATCTGGCAGGCACCCGGCACACTGCGTCCCGTCGCAGCCGCCGCCTCGCGAGACGGCGTCGCCGTGCTGGGCGCGGACGGCCGCTTCCTGTGGCTGGCCGCCGCCACAGGCGAAGTCACCGCAAGCACCCGCTTCTGGCCCGGCGCTGCCGGGGATACGCTGGGCGAAGTTCACACCGACGGGCGGCTGGCCGCCGTCGCCGGGGTGCAGCGTGAGGTCCCGCCGGGGGGCGGGCGCGTCCGCACGCGCGCCCGGCTGGCCGTTTACGACGCCAGCGCCGACGAGCTGTGGTCGCTGCCTCAGCTGTCCACAGGCCACACCTATTCCGCCCTGCTGCTGCCCGGCGCCGTGGTCGCCGGGGTATGGCCGCGCGGCGGGCGCGGTGTGCCGCTTGCGGCCTACGACGCGATTACCGGGCAGGAGACGTGGCGTGCCACTATCGCGCAGGGGGCGGCGGGCGTCCAGCCGCTGCTTGCGGACGAGAGCACTCTCTACGCACTCATCGACACGGCGCAGGGACGCGGCGCAGCCAGCTACGATGCGGCGACCGGCGAGGAGCGCTGGCGCTGGCTGCCCGGCGACGCCGCCGCGCCGGAGGCACTCGCCCTCGACGGGGGCGTGCTGTTTGCACTCGGCCACGGGCGGCTGTGGGCGCTCGACGCCGCAACCGGTGAGCCGCGCGGCTCGAAGCAGGTGGCCTCCGCGCCTGGTGCGGGCCTCGCCGCGGGTGCGGGGAACGTCGTGCTGGTTCCGGCGGCGGGGCCTGAGATGGGCTTCCGGCCCGGCGTGCTTGGCCTCGAGGTAGCAAGCGGCGAGGTGATCTGGCGTGCGTTCGAGGGGCAGGTGGTGGATGCGCTCCGCGCAGGCGAGGGTGCCGTCTGGGCAGTCGGCAGAGACTTCGACACGGGGCAGGTCGCGCTTGCCGCCCTGGATCTTGCATCCGGTGAGGCGCACACCACCGCCGCGGTCAGCACAGATGCAGCGGCGGGCTACCGGCTCGCCGTGCACGGTGAGCGCGTCTACGTGCTCGGCGAGCGCCTGTGGGCGTTTGGCCCGCGCCCCTGACGCAGATGACGCCTCCATCCCCACTCGATTCCGCACCGCACTCTAAGCTTTGACTGTCCGCCCTTTACAGATGCGCCAGCGCAATGCTATCATGCGTTACAGTTGGCATCTGGTAGGAGTAGAAAATGGCCCCGATTCCGGACACTTTACTGGACAGGCATAAGTACATCTTCATGTATGACGACGAGCGGGTGCTGGACGCCATCGTCGCGCTGCGCGATGCGAACGGTTACGACTGGTGGTACCTGCTCGTGGACGTCGAAGAAAGCGGCTACGCCGCAGCACCGTTCTCGGCGCTGGCGGCAGGCATCGAAGAGAGCGGCGAGGCTTTTCTGAACCGGCGGCTCGGCGAGCTTGTCGGCGAGGAGCTTGCGCCCGTCGAGTGCATCGCGCAGCAGAGCGAGGCCGACTACGAACGGGTGAGCTGGCTCACCGCGCGGAGCAGCTGCCCCGTCGCGGTGATCATGCAGGGCGATGAACTGCGCGGCATCCTGCCGGTAGCCGGCACACGCGGCGCGTTCGACGTGGGCGTGATCAACCTCGCCGGTAAGTATGCGCCGCTGCCCGAGCAGGGGCTGCTCAGCCCGCGCCGCCAGCGCCCGAAGAAGAAGCCCCGTCCCGCACAGGGGCGCGACAACGACCCCCGCAGCCGCACGAACTGAGGCAGATGGCGATGTTTGACAACGTAGGCGAGGCCCTGGAGGGTGTTGCCAGCCAGTTCGGGCTGACCTTCTTTCTGGCAGGCTTCCTGCCGCTGCTGGTGGGCGTCATCGCAAACCAGTATCTGCTATTCGCCGCGCCGTGGGACCTGTTCCCCGGCGTGACAGAGCCGCTGCTCGGCATTTTCTCGGGGCCGCTGCTGAGCACGCTCGTCGTGGCGTTCGCGCTGGCGCTGGTCATCATCCCGATCAACCCGTTTTTGATCAAGCTGTTCGAGGGGCTGCTGCCGGGGCTCTCGACGCTGCTGGCTCCACTCGCGGCACGGGGCCGCCGCCACCACCAGGAACGGCTTTACGCGGCGGTCCACGCCGAGCGGGCCAACCGCCTCGGGCTGCTGGCGCGCTACGAGATGACCGGCGAGTACGACCCCGCCGCCGATTCCGAGCTCCAGCAGAAGCTCCAGGCCCTGCACAGCCAGCAGGAACAGATCGAGCCCACCCAGACGATGCCCTACGACGTCGAGCGGCTCACCCCGACGAGCTTCGGCAACGCCTGGGCCGTCATGGAGGAGTACCCGCTGGTGCGCTACGGCATGGATGGGATGTTCTACTGGCCATACGTCCGCGCCATCCTGCTGACGGAGAACCCCGCGCTCGTGGGCCAGATCGACGGGCAGAAGCTGCTCGTCGATGTAGCGGTAAATATGGCATTCGTGGCTGCCGTGCTGGCCATCGAGGGCGTCGTCTTCGCGGCGGCGCGCGCCATGCCGGGGCTGCTGCTCGTCACGGCGGCGGGCGTGCTGCTCTTTGCGCTGTTCTACGCGGCGGGCGTCCAGTACGTGCGCACGATGGCGCGGCTCATCACCCAGAGCTTCGACCTGTACCGCTGGCGGCTGCTCGACCAGTTCGGGCTGGCCCGCCCGGCGGACCTCGATGACGAGTACTGGCTGTGGGTGCGGCTCGAGGCCTTTCTGCGGCGCGGCGAGCCGTTCTACTTTGACATGCTGGCCCGCAAGGGCGAAATCGAGGAGGAAGCCCCTGCTGCCGATGGCCCTTCATCCTGAGCGCGCGGAAAGGTACCACTCACCATGATGCCGCGTTTGGCGCAGATCGCCCGCGACCTGCTGGACCTGAAGCTCACGCCGGGGCAGCTCCAGCTTTTCCAGACGTACGCCGACGAGCTCCTCGCCTGGAACGCTCACACCAACCTGACGGCCATCACCGAGCCCGAAGAGATCGAGATGCGGCATTTCGCCGACTCGCTGACGTGCCTGCTCGTGATGCGGCTGCGTAAGCCGGGGATGCGCGTCATCGACGTGGGGACCGGCGGCGGCTTTCCCGGCATCCCGCTCAAAATCGCCTGCCCCAGCATCGAGTTGACACTGGTCGAGGCAACCGGCAAAAAGGTTGACTTCCTGCGGCATATCGTTGACCGGCTGAAGCTCACCGGCGTGACGCTCGTGAACGACCGCGCCGAGTCCATCGGCCACCTGCCCGAGCACCGCGAGCAGTACGACTGGGTGCTGGCGCGCGCCGTTGCCGGGATGAGCGCGCTGATGGAGTACCTGCTGCCGCTGGCCCGGCTCGGCGGGCACGCGCTCGCCATGAAAGGCGAGACCGGCCCGCAGGAGGCGGCAGAAGCCGAGAACGCCATCCGCCTGCTCGGCGGGCGGCTGGTGCAGCTCACCCCCGTCGAGCTGCCGACCATCGCCGAAACGCGCTACCTCGTGGACGTGGAGAAGATCGCCTCGACACCGCCCAGATACCCGCGCCGCCCCGGTATGCCCAACAAACGCCCGCTGTAAGCCCCTTACCCGGAGGAGACTATGCCCAACCGCCTCGACGACTTCGAAGCCTACCGCCAGCGGATGAACGAGCGCATCTTCGAGATCGACCATCTCGGCGTCAAGCGCTTCTTCAACCTTGACAGCGCCGCCTACCGCGACGGGGCGCTCGACGCCCGCACCAAGGAGCTGCTCGGGCTGGTGGCCTCGGCGGTGCTGCGCTGCAACGACTGCATCGACTACCACCTGCTGCAGTGTGTGGAGGCGGGGTGGTCGGATGACGAGCTGCACGACGCCCTCAACGTGGCGCTGATCGTCGGCGGCAGCATCGTGATCCCGCACCTGCGCCACGCCGTCGAGACGATTGACCTGATCCGCGCGCGGGAGGCAGGTGGAGAGCCCTGATGAATAGACTCTTTCACAGCTTTCTAGGCTGGATTGCAGTCATAGCTGCAATGGTCGCTGCCGCTATGGGAATCGGGCTGATATTCTTCCTAGTCTCGGCTGATCCAGTGGATCAGCGTGCTCGTCTTGTAGCGCTCGGCGTATTTGTGGTCGCCCTATCAGTGGTGTTGGCATTGCGAGGTTATCTTCGAACCAACAAAACGTAGGGGCGCAGCATGCTGCGCCCCTACCGACGTCATACACTAATTTCCAGGCTGGCTTCCCCCTCACTGCTGGCGGGGAGGGGGTCAGGGGGTGGGGTCCTCCGCCCCGTTCGCCGCGGCGATGGTCCCCGCGCTGACGTGCCAGCGCGTCGCGTTCTTCATGAACCCCTCGTCCATCAGATCCGGCTCGGCGGTGGTGACGATCACCTGCTCGACGTCTGCGATGCGCTCCAGCAGGTAGGCCCGGCGCGCCGGGTCCAGCTCGGCGGCGACCTCGTCGAGCAGCAGGATGGGCGACTCGCCCGTCTGGTCCTGCATCCAGGCCAGCTCGGCGAGCTTCAGCGCGAGCACCGCCGTCCGCCCCTGGCCCCGCGAGCCGTACAGCCCCAGGTCGCGCCCGTTGATGAGGAAGCGGATCTCGTCACGCTGCGGGCCGAGCGTCGTCATCCCCCGCTTGATCTCCTCGCGCCGCCGCTGCGCCAGCTCTTCGCGGAACTGCGCCGCGATCTCGGCGGGCGGCAGCTTGGGCAGCGCAGAAGCCCCCAGGTCGCTAACGCCAAAGGCGAGCTGCCCCTGGGGCGCAGGCGTGGCGTCGAAGCCAGGCTCGTAGCGCAGCCGCAGATGCTCACCCGCGCCGCTGAGGTCGCTGTGGACCTGCTGCGCGCGGCGCTCCAGCTCGCGCACGAGCCGGTAGCGCCCCGCGACGATGGCTGCGCCTGCCGTCGCCAGCTGCTCGTCCCAGTACTCAAGCTGGGAGGCGTCGGGGCGCTGGCCGCGCTGCATCTGCTCCTGCAGCCCCTTGAGCAACGCATTGCGCTGGCGCAGCACCTTCTCGTACTTGCTGAGCGCGTGGCAGTAGGTGGAGTTCGTCTGGCAGAGCGTCACGTTGAGGTAGCGGCGGCGCTCGGCGGGCGGCCCCTCCACGAGCGACATGTCCTGCGGCAGGAACAGCACAACCTGCATCTGGCCCAGCAGGTCCATGTTCCGGCGGGAGACGCCGTTGATACGGATCTCCTTTTTGGTGCGGTTCGAGCGCCCGTTGCTCTCGTTGAGCAGCGTCATCTCGATGCGCCGCAGCCCCTCACGCGTGGCTACCTCGGAGACGAGCCGTGTGTACGGCATCGGGTCATTCTCCACCAGCCAGTTGATGAGCTGCCGGTCGGAGGTGGTGTAGGGCGAGCGCGAGGTCGCGAGGTAGTAGATGGCTTCGAGCAGGCTCGTTTTGCCCTGCGCGTTATCGCCAAAAAGCGCAATGATGCCGGTCGGGAAGGACATCTCCAGCCGGGCATAGTTGCGAAAATTCGTCAGGGAGAGATGGTTGATGTGCATGCCTTAAAGGGCCGCTCCTGCTCCGCGAGCGAGGCCCTATTTTAACACAGCGAGCGCCGCTTCCCCATTACCGCACACGCCGCAGGGGGCAGGTTCGTCTGCTGAAATGGCCCGTTCTAACGCTGTCTTCACGAACTTTTGGACGGAATCCATGAATTTTTCACAACTCTGCGCACGTTCCCGCCTATAATTGAGATATGGGCTGGTGCCGACGCGATGTGTTATCGGGAGTAGAGGGGATGTCCGGAGACCTGGAGTTACGTGGAGGAAAAGCTGTCCGGCCAGTGGAGCAGCAGAACACCCCGCGTGAACTGCTAAACACGATTGAGCAAGACGAAATGCGCCTGCAGAACGCCGCTCTCGTAAACCAGCCCGACGGCCCCCTGACCTACCGCCGGCTTCCTGCAACTGTCCGTAGCGTACCCAAAGAGACTCCTGTGTGGCGCATTGAGCTTCACGATTTCGCTGCCGGCTTTCTGCCGCTGGGCCTCGACATCGCCCAGGAGATCGTGGTCGGCCGCTGGACGGGGCCGTCCAGCGCGGTCGATCTAGACCTCGATACGTACGGCGGCTTCGCACGCGGCGTGTCGCGCCGCCACGCGATGCTGCGCCCCACACCTGACGGCGTGTACCTCATCGACCTGCAGAGCACGAACGGCACGCTGCACAACAGCGTCCGGCTCGGGCCGGGCGTCGCCCGGCGGCTGAACACCGGCGATGTGATCAGCTTCGGCGCGTTGAGCTGCACTGTGACAGTCATTGGCCGGGTGTCCCCGGACTCGCCCGGGTAGCCTCATTTTGAATTATGAGAGCCCCACGAACGGTGGGGCTCTCCTTATCCGCCAACTCCGACCGTCACCCGGCGCACTCAGTACGCCGACTCGAAGTCTATCAGGCCCTTCTCCTTCGCCTGGAACACCGACCAGCGGTAGACAAACACCGATGCCAGCAGCAGCACGACCGAGAACCCGGCCAGGATGCCGATAAGCTGCAGGTCGCTGAAGCCTGCCAGAGTTGGGAAGCCCTCCACCTGCCCGCCGAGCAGCGCCCGGCGCGTCAGTTCAAGCCAGTACGTGATCGGCAGTGTGAAGCCGAACCACCTCACGTATGACGGCAGCGTCTCCAGCGGGAAGATCGCCCCGGTGAAGAGGTACAACCCCCCCGCGACCGCCTCGCCAACCGACCAGAAGTGGCGGGCCATCATCATCGTAAGGCTGCCCATGATCAGCCCGATTGCCGCCAGCGCAAGCACGCCCAGCACCAGCGACACCAGCAGCAGCGGCCAGTCAACCACGTCCAGGTACACCGGTATCTTGAAGACCAGCACGCCGAACACGATGGTGATGATCACCGAGATCGAGCCGATGATCAGCCGGGCCACACCGCGCCCCATCAGGTACGAGTAGTGATCCATCGGCGTGGTGTGGAGCTGCTTGTTCGTGCGGTAGTGCTCGCGGTCGTCGATGACCGCCCAGCTCACCCCCGTGATGATCATGCCGACCAGGATGTAGAGCGCGTTGCCCAGGTAGATGTACGAGAACATCGGGTCTTCCGTCGCGCCGTTCGTGATGACGGCGTACATCACCACGAGGATCAGCACGCCGGCGATGGGCCGCACGAACGAGTACACCGCGAACAGGAACGGATCCGCCCAGTTCGACTCGATCTGCCAGCCGAGCCACGCCGCCGTGACGAAGCTGCGCAGCGTATCGCTCCGCCTCACGGCAGGGATGTTCAGGATGCGTTCAGCCAGTACCATGTCATCTCTCTCCCATTACCGGCGCCGCTCGGTCAGGCGGCCCTCACGCCGCCCGATCTCTTCGAGCTTGCTGAGCATGTAGTACGCTCCGCCGATGAAGACGACCGTCAGCACGACGAGGATGCCGATCTCAACCTCCACCGAGAGGAAGCCGAGCGTGGCGTCAGTTACGAACAGGAGCTGGCGCATCGCGTCGAGGCCCACCGTCAGCGGGATGATCGACGCAAACGTCGCGACCCAGAAGCCCATCGCCTTGACCGGGAAGTAGAATCCCGAGAGCAGGTAGATCGGCTCCTGAAGCAGGTTCGCCAGGTGCCAGGCCTCGCGGCCGCTCGCGAGGAAGATCGAGGCGAACATCATGCCCATGCCGTACAGCGCCGCCATCGTCAGGAAGAACACCACGACCAGCAGCAGCAGGCTGCCCGTCGCATACGTCACGTTGAAGAGCAGCGAAGCGACGATCAGGATGGCTGCGGCACGCACGCCCGCCATCACCAGGCCACCCACCGCCATGCCCAGCAGGATCGCCATGAGCGGCCCGGGGCTCAGGACGTACAGCTCCAGGTTGCCCATGTCTTTATCCCAGTAGAGCTGGCTGGCCATGCTCCACAGCACGTTCAGCCAGAACGCTGTCATCGCGCCGCCGACGACCACAAAGCCGACGTAGTCCGGCGGCGCGTCGAGCGCCCGGTACACGAACACGTAGGCCGACACGCCCAGCAGCGGGAGCAGCGTCTCGAAGAACAGCCAGCTCTTCTCGCGGACGGTGCCGACCATGCGCGGGTAGGCTCGCGCCCAGACGGTGTTCCAGAACAGCCGCAGGCCGTGTGCCTTCGGGACGCGCTGCGCGGCGCGGATCCCGCCGTCTGCCAGTGCGACTTCACTACTCATCATCGCCTCCCCGGTGAGACGTGTCCACGTCGAGCCGCCGCCCGACGAGGTCCACGAATACGTCCTCCAGCGTGGGCTCGCGCTTCTCAAGCGAGATCAGGCTGGAGCCACGGCGCTGCAGGTGCGCCAGCACCGCCGAGAGCACATCCTCGCTCGCCAGGCTCAGGCGCAGGTCGCTGTGACCGTTGTGCTCGGAGACCGTCACCTGGTTCACGCCCGGCACCGCCTCGATCATGTCGTCGCGGCTGGGGCGCGGCCCGAGCGGCTCGATCTTCAGGTCGAAGATGGCCTCGCGCTGCAGGCGGCGCTTCAACGCCTCCGGCGTGTCGACGGCGAGCAGCTTGCCCTGATCGATGATCGCGAGCCGGTCGCACAGCTCGTCTGCCTCGGCCATGTAGTGCGTCGTGAGCAGCACGGTGCGGTCCGGGTGATCCTGCATCCACTGCTTGACGAAGCCGCGCACGTCGCGC
>CAZDLX010000034.1:19448-27707 GCA_964506005.1 uncultured Anaerolineae bacterium
CCAGAGTCGGCTCGTCCAGAAAGACGATCGTCGGGTCGCTGATGAAGCCGCGGATGAAGTTCATCTTCTGGCGCAGGCCGGTCGAGAGGTCGGCGATCTTCGCGCGCTTGCGGTCCTGCAGGCCGACGATAGTGAGCATTTCGTCGATGCGGCGCTTCGCGGTGCGGGAGTCCAGGCCGTAGAAGCGGGAGAACATCCACAGGTTCTCCTCGACGGTCAGCAGGCCATAGCCGCTGGTCTCACCGCCGCTCACCATGCTGATCTCGCGACGGATTTCCTTGACCTGCGTCTGCACGTCCATGCCGTTCACCAGGGCGGTGCCGCTGGTGGGCAGGAGCAGCGTCGAGAGAATCTTGATAACCGTGGTCTTGCCGGCGCCGTTCGGGCCCAGCAGGCCGAACAGCTCACCACGCTCGATGTCGAGGTCGACCCCCTCCAGGGCGACGATCGTTTTCGGATCGTCCTTACGTTTCGGGCCCCGGATCTTGTAAACACGCCGGAGATCCCTGGTCTGAACAGCCATGGAGTCGTTCATAATATCCTTACCGTGGTCCATGCTCGGCTCAGGTTCCGTTGAAATACTATTCTCTACACGATACGGTTCTGCAACAGACATGCTCTCCTCCGGAATGCGGCGCCCGTATGCGGGCGCGTCAGGCAGAGATCACTACGTGAGCTCCCGGTGATACGTTCCCGGCAGCTCTCACCCACGGTTGATCTGATCGCGCAGCAGGGAGATCAAAAAACCGTGGGCGGTGTCGCGCAGCCCACGGTTCCTGTCAGACGTTGAGGTCTGTCAGCAGGCGGCAGGCACACGACTCCCCGGGCAGCCAGCGGCGGCATCCGGTGTGATGGTGCTAGCGAGACGTGTTTGCATGTACAGCCTGCCTCCTTTCGTGAGAATGCATCCCAGTGTACGGCACGTTGGGGGTGTTGTCAAGATCGAGTTTAGGAAGACAGGCGAGCTGTTTCCATGATAGAGCATATGTTCTAGCGAGGTCAAGCGCTGCGCGGAATCTTTAAGGATTTTGTAACCGGAGGAACAAAAGGGAAGCGGCGCATATATGCGAAGGTAGGGGCGCAGCATGCTGCGCCCCTACCTGTATTACAGGGATACGGCTGCGCCTTACTCGCGCTCGGCGATGGTGGCGGTGAGCGTCTGCAGCACCCCGCCGCGCAGCACGCGGAGCTCGACCTCAGATCCAACGCGGCTCCCTGAGAGCAGCGCCAGCAGGTCCCCCAGCGTCTCGGTGGCCGCGCCGTCGAACGTCACGATGACGTCGCCCAGCAAGATGCCGCCGCGCTCGGCGGGGCTCTCCGGCTGCACCTGCGCCACCATCAGGCCAGTCGCCTGCCCAAGCTCCTCGCGGAGCGCGTCGGGCAGCCTCACGACCTGGCTGCTCACGCCCAGGTAGCCATGACGCACGCGCCCATGCTCGCCGAGCGCCTCGACGACGGTGCGGATGGCCGGCGCGGGGATGGTCAGCGGGGCCCCACGCGTCAGCCCAGACGTATTCAACCCGGCCAAATGTCCAGCCGCCGTGACGAGCGGCCCGCCGGAGAAACCGGGGTACATCACCACGTCTGGGCGGAGCCATGTGTCGAGCCGCCCGCCAAGCGCGCGGCGCCGCATCTCCCCACTCTTCGCGATGGCGCTCAGCACGCCAAACGCGGCCTGCACGTTCCGCCCAGGCCGGGCCAGCGCCAGCACCAGCTCGCCGGTGCGCAAAGCGCCGGGGTCCACCCATTCCGGCGCGGTGAGGCCCGAAACGTCGGCCTTCAGCAGCGCGAGGTCCGTCGCAGGGTCCCGCCCAACGATCTCCGCGCTGACGGCTTCGCCATTCGCCAGGCCCACCCGAATGTCCTCGTCCCGCTGCACGACGTGATCGGCGGTCACGATCAGGCCATCCGCCGCCCACACGATACCCGTCGCGGGGAGACGGCGCCGCGCCTCGACGCGCACCACGCTCTGCCCCACGCCCTCGACCAGATCTGCCAGCTCGTTTGAAAATCTCGTCCAGTTGTCCGCCATCCTTTACTTCCTTTTGGTTTTTCATTTGCATGCTCTAATTATCCCACAGACGCGAGGGCCAGGGATCCATCGTATGGGGAGCGGCAGCCTGGAAAAACGGGCAGGTTAGAGCAGGATGAGACCCAATCGTGTGGCCTGGACGACCGCCTCGGTGCGGCTCTGCGCTCCGAGCTTGCCCAGAATTGCGTTGACGTGGAACTTGACCGTGTGCTCGCTGATGCCGAGCCGGTGGGCGATGGCCCGGTTAGACAGCCCTTCGGCGAGAAGCTGGAGCACCTCGGACTCGCGCGGCGTGAGCGTTTCCGAGAGCTCTACATGCACGGCGGATTCGGGCAGCAGCTCGGGTGCGTAGGCAGGGTCGAGCACGACGAGCCCCTGCGCGGCGGCGGCCAGGGCTGCCGCCAGCCGTTCGGCGTCGAGCTCGCGACGCAGGTAGCCGGTCACGCCCGGCGCGTGGACTGCCGTGGGCTCCAGGCCCTCAGGCAGCAGCACGACCAACGGCACGCCGCCGCCGGGGACGGCACCCTCCAGCGACAGCCCATCGGGTGGGTCCCAGCCGAGGTCCCACACCATCACGTCCGCGCTGGCGGCTGGCGGGTCGTGGCTGCTGCTCGCGGCGACGACCGTACAGCCGGGCACGTTGTCGAGCAGCAGTGCCAGCCCGCGCCGCGCCAGCGGGTCGTCGGCCACGATCAGGACGCGCAGGTCGGGGAGCATGCTAGAACAGGCCGCCGCCAGCCGTCATGGCAGCCCGCAAGCTGATGCCAAACAGAAACGCGCTGGCCAGCACCCAGATAATCGCCGTGCGGCGCGTCGTATCGCCCCGCGTGAAGGCAAACACGGCGGGCCAGGTGAGCAGCGTCAGCGCGCCGTAGAGGAAGTGGATCGTCCGGACGGGCATCGCGCCGCGCAGCACCAGGATGCCGCCGACCAGCGCCTGCAGCACGATCAGGCCCTCGCCGATGGCCACCGCCCCCCAGAAGTCGCCGCCGATTTCCCGCCCGCGCAGCGCGTGCAGCAGCGCCCACAGCATGATCAGCAAGGAGAAGATCGCCAGCGCGTTGCCCAGCAGGCCGTGAATCTCACTTAATGTCATAGCTCCGTCCGTTTCAGCCGTATCAGAGTGAGGGTTGCTCAGATAATTGTACGCTCTTGGGTGGACTCCACCAAACAGGTTATACTTGCGCGCAATAGTGAGGCTCCAGCAGTCTCAGTGGCGTCCCGGAAGGCGCTTGGATATGCTCTCGGCCATCGTATCAATTCTACCCTTCATTCTCGGCGTCATCGTCCTCACCGGCCTGATCGGCGCATTCGTAAATTTCCGGCGAGGCCGCCGCGCGCCGTACTTCCGGCTGCGCCAGCAGTCGAACCGGGCTGGCTGGCGCTGGCTGCTCGTGGTCATATTGAGCAGTGCCGGCGCTATCGGCGCGCTGCAGCTCCGGCAGTACATCGAACCGTTCGAGCTTGAGGCGCTGCTGCCCTCCGCGCCGAGCCCGACGCCAACCTTTGAACTGCTGGCCTTCCCCACCGGCACCGTCGACCTGACGCTCACGCCGAAGGATATTCTGGACGGCCCGCCGACCATCACGCCGACGGAAGGCCCGCCGACTGCGCCCCCGACGCCTTACATCTCAACGATCGAGTCGGCCGTCACGCCGCCCGCCGATGCCTCGCTAACCGTGACGGCGATCTCCAGCGGCCTCTCGCCGGAACTTGAGCCGGTCAACACCGGAGAGGTCTTCCCGGTGGGCACGCCGCGCATCTACTACTGGATTGAGTTTGAAAACATGGTGGACGGCATGTCGTGGTCGCGCGCGCTGCTGCTCGACGGGCGGGTGGTGCGCACCGAGAGTGAAGCCTGGGAGCGCGGCAGCGAGGGCGTGGCTTACTACTGGTTCGACGCGCAGGGCGGCTGGCCTACCGGCCGCTACGAGGTGCAGTTCTTCCTCGGCGAGGAGCTGGTCGACTCGGCCACCTACCAGGTCGTGAATTAGCGCTCGGGCGGCTCGGCCTGCTCGGGATACTCAACCGGGGGCCTGGCCGCTCTCCCCAGCACAAAGCCCACCGCCAGCAGCACCACGGCGATCAGCGCCGCGATGGGCCATCTCTCCGCGATGGGCCATCTCTCCCCGATGCGCCGTCTCTCCCCGGTTAGCGTCAACCTGTCCATCAACGAGAGCGGCAGGCTCACTTCACCGGCAGCGCCGGAGCCGTCAGCGGCGGCGGTTCCAGTGGTGGGCTGTGCGACCGCCACCGTCACCCGCTGCGCCGTCTCGGGCAGCTCCTCGTCGTCGAGCCGGGCCAGCACGACCCGGATCTCATGAACCCCCGGCTCGATCCCCTCCAGCGTGACAAGCTGGCTGCGGGCCTCCTGCACCTTCTGCCCGTCCAGGTACACGTTGATATGGTTATCGAACATGCCAAAGTCGAAGAAGTGCACGCGCAGCCGCAGGAGCACGCGGTCGTGCTCAAATGCCTGCCCGTCGACGGGGTGCAGCAATTCGAGGCGCGGCTCGGGCAGATCGACGGCGAACTCGTAGGAGCCCGCACTCAGCGTCGAGCCGCCAACGCTGGCCGCCTGGTAGGAGACGCGGTAGCGGCCTTCAGGCAGCGGGGGCAGATCCAGCCGCAGCACGAGCCGGTTCGACATCTCGACGATGCCCTCGGCTTCGCCCAGGCGCTCGCCTTCCATCGTGCTGACACGCAGCCACGTACCCTCGTCGCTCAGGGCGCGGTCGAAGCGCAGCTCTACTGCGCCTGGCGGCGCGCCGAGCAGCGCGCCGGGGGCGGGGGTAGCCTCGACGAGCATGGGCCGGGTGTAGGCGGCATCCGGCGCTGCCGGCGGCGCCCACGCCACCGTGAGGAGCAGCAGCACGGCGGGCGGGATGAGTGTCAAGAGCTTTCGTGGCATTCCGTTCTCCTGGACGCGATTATACCATCGCGCCGGTGTGCCGCGAACCGGTGCCCGAAGCGTAGTGGGGTTGCCGCTGGCCTCAACGGTGGCTAGAATACCCGCCGCACCGCAAACGGCAGTTGGTTGTTACTATACACAGTTGCACCACGGGCGCGGCTGCCGGCACGCCCGATATTGAGCCTTTTCAGGGAGCAGTATGCCCCGTCTCAAGTTGATTCTAAACCCGACCGCCGATCGCGGGCACGCCGCCCAGGCCGCCGACGAGCTGCGGCAGATCATCACCCGGGAAGCAGCGGCTGCGTCGAGCGAGCAGGGACGCACCTACGAGCTGACCTGGGTGCAAACAGCGTATCACGGACATGCTGTCGAGCTGGCCTGCACAACCGCCGACGAGGGCTTCGATACGGTTGTCGCCATCGGCGGCGACGGCACCGTCCATGAGGTCGTCAACGGCCTGATGCAGATCGACGAGGCCCGCCGCCCGCGGCTGGGGGTCATCCCCTTCGGCTCTGGCAATGACTTCGTGCACAACTTCGGCCTGCCGTCCGACGTGCGCGATGCCATTCGGTGCGTGCTCGGCGACGAGTCCGCCCCTTCGGATATCGGCTATATCTGCGACGGTAGCGGGCGCTGCGAATACTGGACGAACAGCGTGGGGCTGGGCTTCAGCGGCGCGGTGAACATCGCCACCCGCCGTCGCAAACGCGTGCGCGGCTTTATGCTGTATCTGGTCGCCGTGCTGGAGACGATCTTCTCCAAGCCGCTGGACCTCCATACGCAACTGCAAGTTGACGGAGGACCGCCTACCATGCGCGAGATCGCCATGCTCTCCATCTGCAACGGTCCGCGCGAGGGCGGCGGATTCCACGTCGCGCCGGGCGCGAAGATGGACGACGGGCTGCTGACGTATGTTATCATGCGCCGGATGACGCGGCTGAATATGCTGCGCTTCCTGCCGATCGTGATGAAGGGCACACACCTGCGGCACACACGCTTCATCGAGAAGGGTGAGGCGGAGCGCATCCACGTCGAGGCGGATAAGACCATGGCGATCCACACCGATGGTGAGGTCTTCGCTTCGTGGGAGGCGGATATCCGCGAGGTAGATCTGCGCGTCGTCCCGGCGGCGGTCCAGGTGCTGAAGAACTGCTAGGGTGGGGTAATCCCTCCGGATCGATGACGCAGGGGCGGGTCTTAATGATGCTTAGCATCACGACCCGCCCCTGCCTGCTTGCCCTCACGCTCTCCCCGCCCGCGCCTGCTTGCGCTTAGCGGTATAATACGACAACCGTTACAAGCGACCGCAGGGATGAACCACGATGCCAACCCTCACCCGTGCCCTGGTGGACTATGACCCCGACCTGCTGCAGGTCGTCGCCGCGCAGTGGGATGTCGACCTTTCGACGAGCGACCGCGCCGAGGCCTCCGAGCAGTTAGCCGGAGCGATGGCACGCCCCGAAGCCGTTGCGGCGACGTGGGAGCGGCTCACCATCGACGAGCAGCGGGCGCTTGCTGACCTGCTGGCCAGCGAGGGGCGGCTTCCCTTCTCGCAGTTCACCCGGCTCTACGGGGAGCTCCGCCCGATGGGCCCGGCACGCCGCGAGCGCGAGAAGCCCTGGCTCAGCCCGGCGAGCGTCACCGAGGCGCTGTACTATCGGGGGCTGGTCGTGCGGACCTTCGAGCACGTCGCCGCGGGGGCCCAGGAGTTCATCGCCATCCCGCAGGACCTCATCGAGCTGCTGCCGCGCCCTGAGGACAGCCTGCCCGCCGAGCCGGGCTACACCGCCACGCCGCCCCGCCGTGTCGAGGGCGGGCACCCCACCGCGCCCGACGACATCTGCACGCTGCTGGCCTACCTGCTGCTGCGCGAGGTGGACGCCCGCGCGTGGCTGGCCGACGAGCCTGTCGAGGCCATCGACAAACACCTGCGGCGGCCCAGCCCGCCCGCCTACCGCGCGCTGCTCACCCGGCTCGCCTATGACCTCAACTTGATCGAGGACAAAAAGGCTGCCGGCCTACCGGTGACGCTCGTCAACCGCGACGCCGCACGCCCCTGGCTGGAGGCTCCGCGCACACACCAGCTTCGCTCGCTGGCCGAGACGTGGCTCGGCTCGACGGCCTGGAATGACCTCGTCTACACGCCGGGGCTGGAGGCCGACGAGTGGCCGCTGACCCCCATCGCCGGGCGGCGCGTGCTGGTCGAGATGCTGGCCGACATCCCGGCGGGGGTCTGGTGGAGCCTGGGCAGCTTTGTCGCGCACGTCGCCCGCACCAACCCCGACTTCCAGCGGCCCGGCGGCGACTACGACGCGTGGTACCTGCGCGACGCTTATACCGGCGAGATTTTGCAGGGGTTCGAATCGTGGGATGCCGTCGAAGGGGCGATGATCCGCTTCATCGTCGAGGGGCCGCTGAACTGGCTGGGCCTCGCCCGCGTGGGCCACGGCTCGTTCGAGCTGACACCGTTCGCCGCGGCGCTGCAGGGCCGGGCGGACTGGCCCGACGACCCCGACCCGGCGGTGCGCGTGCGCGTCGATACGCAGGGGCTGATCAGCGTCCCCGCCGCGCTGCGCCGCTACGACCGCCTGCAGATCGCCCGCTTCGCCGCCTGGATCAGCGCACCGCCGCCCGCGCCCTACCTCCCCGGCGGTGAGAGCCGCGACGACGGCGCGTACCAGTACCGGCTCACGCCGCAGGCCATCAGCCGCATCCTCGAGCATGACGTGTCCATCGAGTCGCATATCATTCCCTTCCTGGGCCGCGTCACGCACCGCACCGTGCCCGCCAACGTGATCGCGATGCTGGAAAGCTGGCACAGCAGCCCGCGCGAGGTCATCGTACACGACGTCGTCATCTTTTCCGCCCGTGATCTCGGCGTGTACGAACGGGTCCGCAAGAGCCCGCGAGCCTCTCGCCTGCTCGGCAAGCAGATCGGCCCGCACGCCAACATCGTGCGGCGCGAGGACATGCCCCGGCTGCTCGACGCCCTGCGCGAGATGGGCCTGCTGCCGCTGTTCGAGGGCCACGAGAAGGACGATTCGCCGCTGTGAGGCGGTGACCTCACCCCCTGACCGGCATCCCTCGGATGCGCGGTCCTTCGCCCTCTCCGGCACACGCAGTAACCCAGGTTGTGGTAGGGGCTAGGTTGTCGTAGGGGCGGGTCTCAGACCCGCCCTTACAGTTGTATTGCTGACACCCGCGCAGAACGCATAGGCGGGGCGGGCAGGGATGAGATCCGCGCTTTGGGAAGGCCGCGCGGCCCGCGTTATACTCTGCGGCGTGAATCCACTACTCAGAACACCAGTCGAAACGA
>CAZDLX010000035.1:0-27183 GCA_964506005.1 uncultured Anaerolineae bacterium
TACAAAACAGGATTTAATTCATCATCGTTGTACATTTTCATCTGTTTATAGACTTCCGTCGAGCGCACCCTGCGCCGCGCCAGCGCCGACGACCTGGTGGATCTCGTCAATGAACAGGATGATCTCACCCTCCGCCCGCTGGACTTCCTCTATCGCGGACTTGAGGCGCTCCTCGAACTCACCGCGGAAGCGCGAGCCGGCGATCATCGCCGCGAGGTCGAGCTCGATCACCCGCTTGCCCATCAGGATCTCAGGAACGTCGTTGTCAACGATCTTCTGGGCCAGCCCCTCGACGATCGCCGTCTTGCCGACACCGGCCTCGCCGATCAGCACCGGGTTGTTCTTGGTGCGGCGGCTGAGGATCTGGATAACGCGCAGGATCTCCTCGTCACGCCCGATCACCGGGTCCAGCTTGCCGCTGGCGGCCATGCGCGTGAGGTCGCGGCTGTACTTGTCCAGCGTGCGGTAGCGGCTCTCTGCCTGCGGGTCGGTGACCCGCTGGCCGCCGCGAATCTGCTGGATCGTCTCCATGACGCGCTCGCGGGTGACGTTCGCTTCCCGCAGGAAGCGCGAGGACGGCGTGTTGCGGTTGCTCAGGATCGCCAAGAAGATGTGCTCGGTCGAGATGTACTCGTCGTTGAGCCGGTTTGCCTCTTCCTGCGCGCCCTCGATCACGCGGTTGACGCGCGGGGTGATAAACACCTGGCCCGCGCCGCCGCCGTAAATCGCCGAGGCCCGCGGCGAGTTGCGGAGATCGTCGTCCAAGCGTCCCTTAAGCTGCTCGACGTCGACGTGAAGCTGCTCCAGAATCTGGCCGACAACCCCGCCGGGCTGCTCCAGCAGAGCCAGCATAATATGCTCGGTGTCGATCTGGGTATGCCCATACCGCTGCAGAATCTCGAGCGCGCGCTGGGTTGCATCCTGCGCTCGCTCGGTAAAGCGATCAAAACGGTTCATAACCTTTTCCTTCGCCCCATGACAGGCAGTCTATCTCGTCGCAGCCGTAATTGTCGGATAATCGTACGGAGCCATACGACGAGTCGTGCTTCTTAACGATAAGTCTCGTTCCAGCTATCAAAAGCACCGGGCTGATGCAGCCATATTGTCCCACAAACACCGATTACATACTATCAAACCCTTGTTAGAACCCTATTGGAACTGGGAAAAACCCGCCTTTCAGAGCAGGTCTCGCCCCGTAAGCTCGCAGTACACCTCGACCGTCTGGCGGGCGATCTGCTCGTGTGTGTAGTGTCGCAGCACACGCTGGCGGCCCGCCGTGCTGAGCGCCCCCCGCAGCACCGTTTCCTCTTTCAGCGCCAGCAGGTGGGCGGCAAGCTCTTCGAGGTTATCTTCCTCGAACAGCATCCCGGCGGGGCCAATCACCTCGGGGATCGCGCCCGAGCGCGCGCCGATCACCGGTACGCCGCAGGCCATCGCCTCGATCAGCACCCGCCCGAACTGCTCCTCCCAGTTAGGCCGCGAGCGCGATGGCAGCACGAACACGTCGAGCTTGCGGTAGAAGTCTGGCATGGCGGTCGAGGGGATGCCCTGCTCGAAGCTCACGCTGCCCGAGATGTTGTAGACGCCCGCAAGCTCCCTGAGCGCCTCCCGCTCGGGCCCGTCGCCGAGCAGGTGGAGCACCCACTTGCCGGGCAGCTTCGCCGCCGCGCGGATGAGCAGGTCGACGCCCTTCTCGGGCACGAGCCGGCCCGCAAACCCGATAGCGTAGTGGTCGCGGGGCTCGGGCGACACGACAGGCGAAAATACGTCGGGGTCGACGCCAAACTGAGGCAGCAGTTTCAGCGGCCCCCGGTAGCCCTTGGCCCGCCACACCTCGATGGCGCGTTCGTTCCCGACGAGCCCGTAGTCAGCCTTCTGCAGCACTTCCTGCTCGAATGCGCTGAACGGGAACGGGTAGCGGCGCAGCAGGTTCTGCCAGGAGAAAAACAGCGACTTCGCTCCTGCCCGGCGCGCGAGCCGCAGCGCGTGGTAGGTCGCGAGGTTGTACGGCTCCTCGTCGATGTGCACGACGTCGGGCCGGACCTCGCGCACGATCTTTCTGAGGCCGGGGTAGTAATGCAGGTGAAAGTTGCCGTTGAAGCGCATCGGCTCGACGGCGAGACGATAGCCGTCTGTGTGAACACGCTCCAGCTCAAGCCTGCCACGCGCGTCATTCCAGTATGGCGGCACGACGGCGGTCAGCTCGATTCCGGGGTGAGCGCCGATCAGCTCCAGCTTGCGCTGGTAGATACCGACCACGAGCGCCTTGGAGATCATGAGCACGCGCAGCGGACGGGACAGGTTATCGGGTGAAGGGTGCATCCGGGTTATCTCCAGGTCTGTGTAACTGAGTTATAGACGGTGGCGGGAGGGGAGTCAAGGTGAGCGCGAGTCTCGCCGGGCAATTGTCGACCGCCCAGGCGTCAACCGTCAAGAGCCGCCGCCTGAGAATGGAATTCTCAGGCTACCGAAGATACGTCGCCTGACGCTTGAGCGTCAGGCGCAGGTTGGCTACCCTCGACGTTGCCGCCCGTGAACCAAGGGGTTATGATTGCACCGCGCAGCCAGACACACTGCATCTGCAAGTACGCGTCCTGGACAACCTGGCTGAGCGGTGTATGCACCGAGAAGGGTAACGTTCATGAACTCGCGACGACATCTTCAAGCCATCGTTGTGGCGCTGGCGCTCCTGCTCGCAGGGGTTTACGCCATCCCTGCCCTAAGCGCCCCCGCCGTCCAGACCAACCTGCTCCAGAACCCGGGATTCGAGGCGGGTTCGCTCTCCGGTTGGGAAACCTGGGCCGTCGCCAACAACGGCGGGGACACAGGTGACAGGTGCCTCAACTGGGTCAGGCCCACCTTCACGGTGAGCTCCAGCAGCGTGAACTCAGGCGGCTACGCGGCCTACTATTACACCGAGTCGGCCAGCCACAACGCAGGCCTGCTGCAAACCGTCAGCGTGACACCCGGTGCGCATCTCCGCTTCTCGATCTCCGCCAGGGCTATCTCGGCAGACGCCAACTACCAGAACAACGACTACACTGCCGTGCAGATCGGCATCGATCCGAACGGCGGGCGGGACGCATCATCCGCTTCCATCGTGTGGTCGCCGGTGAACTACCCGATGGGCGGCTACTCGCAGTTCTTCGTCGAGGCGACGGCTGCCGGCAGCCAGGTGACGGTCTTCACGCGCAGCCAGCCGAACTGGTGCCTGGCTCACAACGAAGTCTTCTTCGACGACGCGAGCCTGGTTGCCACCGGCACAGATGCCGGTGCCACGCCCGCCGGCACCACGCCCGCCGCGGGCCAGACACCCGCTGCAGGGCAAACTCCCGGCGTCCCAACCGATGGCGAGTATCAGGTCGCTACACCTGACGCGACAGGACGGATCGTCCACACCGTGCAGGAAGGCGACATGCTCGGCACTATCGCCTCGCTGTACGGCGTGACGGTCGGCGAGATCGTGTCGCTGAACAACCTCGCCTCCGGCGACCTGATCGTGCTAGGGCAGCAGCTTGTCATCAAATCGGGCAGCGGCGGGAACGACGCCCAGGCCGCCACCCCATCCCCGGGCGCAACCGGAACGGCAGAAGCGACCGGGGAACCGGTTGAAGAACCTACAACCGCGCCGGCCGAAGAGCCGGCTGAGGTCGCCGAGCAGCCCGAAGCGGCGGCAACCGGGTCGCTGTGTGTTCTGGGCTATGAGGATGGCAACGGCAACGCGGCTCACGATGCTGGCGAGGCGAACCTCGCCGGGATCACCTTCGTTCTGATTTCAGGCGACCAGACGCTGAGCCGCTACACCACCGACGGCATCAGCGAGCCGTACTGCTTCTCTGATCTGCTACCCGGCACGTACACGGTCACGTGGCAGGGCGACATGTTCACGCCAACATCCGAGCAAACGTGGCAGGTACAGGTTGCGGGCGGCGATACGCTCTCACGGGAGTTCGGCGCGCAGCCAAGAGGCGCGGGCGCGGACGGCGATGCTTCGCCGGCAGGCGCCGGCATGCCGAACTGGGCGGTGGCGCTGCTCGGCTCGCTGGGCACGATGCTCGCCCTCAGCGCCATCGGCGCGGTGGGGTACTTCGCCTACGTCAGGCCGCGTATGCCCTGATTCAAGGTGAGTCCACAGATGACACAGATGAACACAGATAGAAAGGCAAAAAAGTTGATCCACGAATGACACGAATGGCACGAATGAAAATGCATTAAGACATTAGTGACATTCGTGGATCAAAATCTGTTTTTTCTGTGCCATCTGTGAAATCTGTGGGCTCTTTCCTCAGTCGGTGGCGCGAGGCTCCAGGCGAGCTAGATCCTGCTTCTCCGGCTTGTCGTGGAAGAACACCCACGTCACCACAATGCCGATGACATACAGCACCGAGGTCCAGATGAACACCGGCACCCAGCCCTGGTGCGTCTGGAAGTAGCCGCTGATCTGCGGGCTGAGCACCCACCCGAACTGGAACGCGATGTTGTTGAGGCTGGCGGCAAGCGCCTGCACATTATTGGGCACGCGCTCCAGAATGAACGTCTGGTAGACCGGGCCGCTCATGTTCATCGCCGCCAGCCGGATCAGGTATGCGGCCCACGCGATGACAAACCACAGGATCGGGTCGCCGCCCCGCGGTACGATCCACGCAGCAAAGCCGAGCATGAGCAGGAACGGCACCGAGATTGCCTGTGAGATCACGACCAGCTTGATCTTCCCCATGCGGCCAGCCATGGGCGGCGCAATAAACTGCGCAATGGCCATCGCCAGCAGCCCCGAGCCCATCAGGTAGCCGATGATCGAGTCGCTCTGCCCGAAGACGTTGCGGTAGTACAGGTTCATGAAGGGCATCATCATGCCCGCGCCCAGGCCGATGATCCAGTTAGGCAGAATCAGCTTGCCGAGCAGCGCCTTGTGCCGCCACAGCAGCGTCCAGGGCATCTCGACCTCGGCAGACGTATCGCGCGGCTTCGCGATCAGGAACATCAGCGGGCCGACCGCCAGCGCGGAGACCAGCACCATGCTGCCCAGCGCGAGCTGGTAGGCGAGCGAGTCCGTCGGGCCGACTCCTGCCCAGGCCCCCAGCCAGGTCGGGAGCAGCCCGCCGATGAGGTTTCCGGCGAACGACGCGATGGTGTTCAGCCCGAACTGGAAGCTGAACACATACTGCCGCTCCTCGGGGCCGGTGTTGTTCATCAGGAAGGGCGCGATCACGATCTGGCCCATGCTCATCGTCAGCCCGAGGATGACGTTGAACATGATCAGGAAGCCGCGTTCGGGCAGCAGCACGAGCCCCGCAAAGGCGGCGGCGGCGATACAGCCCGTGATCACCATAATGCGCTTGTGCGAGTACCGTTCGGCCAGGTAGGCTGCGGGCAGTGCCACGATCAGCGAGCCCGCCGAGGACAGACTGGTGAGCATCCCGAGGAACTGCTCGTCGTAGCCGCCGAGGCTCAGCACGTAGAAGTTGAACAGAAGCCGGAACACGCCAAACGCAAGGCCGGTCAGTGCGCTGTAAGTTAGCACCAGCTTCGCGTTGCGCGTGAACATTTTGAGTTTGTCGAAGTAATCTCGCGTGCTGTTGCGGGGGGCCGATCGCATGCTGACTGACCTCTGGGAGTTCTCGCCCATTATTCGACCATGATCTAATAATACCGGCTTTGGATTGTGCCCCCTGCGCGGGCCATCCGCAAGTGACTTGTGTCACCTGTCGGAGCGCCATACAAATGCGGGGAACCCCCAGTAGCCGGCACAGCAGGGCGGGGATTATAATGGAGGCCGAACAGCGACCGATCAGCCGTACAGGCCAGCCATGAACCCCCACCAACCCCGTATTTTGATCGTTGACGACCAGCGGCATGCCGCTCGCTCCCTGCGCGCGGCACTGGAGCAGGCCTGCCCCGGCTGCGCCGTGACGCTCGTGCCTTCCGGCGAGGAAGCTCTGCTGGAGCTGCGGCAGCCCTTCGACCTGCTCGTTGTTAACGATCTGCTCCCGGGGATGCCCGGCGCGGAGCTGCTCGCCCGTACCCGGCACGTGCGCCCCGGCCTGCCCGCCGTCGTGATTACCGACGGCTCGCTCGATGATGCGGTATCCGCCATGCAGCAGGTCGAGGTGTTGTGGTTCTTCCAGCGCCCTGCGGACGCTGACGCCATGGCAGAAGCGATCAGCCGGCTCCTCACGATGGAGCAGAGCCAAGCCTCTGCCCCGCCCGCCGTGCAGCCCGCGCCTGCTCCGGCGAGGCCCACGCCCGATACAGCCATCATGGGGCTGCTTGCTGTGCTGCGGTCGGACCTTGGGGCGGACGCAGTGGCGCTGATCGGTGCAAGTGGGGAGGCCCTGCTTGTAGACCAAGCCAGCACCCTGCCTGACCTCGACGCGGTGGCAGCGGTACTCGCGGAACACTGCCTGAGCACCAGCGCACTCGCCGGGCCTTTAGGCGGGCAGGCACAGTCTGTCCACTATTACGAGGGCCCGGCGGCCGACATCTACGCGCTGACCACCGGCCCGGATGCGCTGATCGCGATTTTCTTCCCCGGGGGCAGCACCCGACAGATCGGGGCGGTGCTTCTGCACGGGCGCAGAGCGGCCCGCCGGGTCGGTACGCTGCTAGCCCCCGCTTCAGTGGAGCCGGCGCTCCCGCACTCCGAGCCGCCCGCAGAGGCTGTGGAAGCCGGCGAGCTCACGGCACCCTCCGAAGACCGGCCCGCCTGGGATGCGGGAGACGACGCCGACGAGATCAACCTCGACTTCGACGAGCTGGCGTACGATCTGGCGAATGGCGCAGGCGACAACCTCGACGCCTACTGGGAGGAAGCCGCCTCCCTGCATACCAGAGTCAGCGATGACGCCCTCTCGCTCGACGAGGCGATGGAGCTCGGCCTCTTCGACGACGGCGAGACGTCCTGAAACATACGGTGGGTCATTAAAAAGAGAGCCGGTCGCTGTGGCGCAACCGGCTCTCCTCGCTAATCCTGAGGCTCGCGGCGACTAATAGTCGTCTTCGTCGTCATCCCAATCTTCGTCGTCCCAGTCGTCTTCCTCGTCGTCCCAATCTTCCTCGTCGTCGTCCCAGTCGAAGTCGTCTTCTTCGAGTTCTTCTTCAACTTCTTCTTCGTCCCACTCGTCGTCTTCGTCAGTGGGCCCGAGGAGGAAGCGGACGTCCATGAGTTCTTCAGTCCACTTATTCATGTGTACTCTCCGCGTCGTTCAGACAGGCTAAAAGGTTGGTATGCTGTGCGGTGACAGAGGCCAGCCCACGTCCGGCGTCTGGTACCACGTCCATTTCAGTATATCGACTGGAATTTGTATTGCCTATGCGGACGCCGCCTCCCTTAAGTGGTGTTAAGCTCACACAACACACTCCAGCGTTTGCCGCCGAAGTATATACCTAGCAATAGTCGAAAACAAGTACTTTCCGGGCTCTGGCGATCACTGCTTCTCGTAAGCCTCGCCGTCCGCCGCGGGCGCCATTGCTTCGCCGACAACACCGGCCAGCACCACGATCGTCACAAGGTAAGGCGCCATCAGCAGGAACTGCGACGGGATCGGCACTGACAGGATCGCGAGCCGCGTCTGCAGCGACTCGGCAAAGCCGAAGATCAGCGCCGCGCCGAGAGCCCCAAATGGCATCCAGCGCCCGAAGATCATCGCAGCCAGGCCGATGAAGCCGCGACCTGCCGTCATTACCTCGTCGAAGCGCCCCACCGAACCCAGCACCAGGAACGCACCGGCAATGCCGGCCACCATGCCGCCAAGCGTTACGTTGATATAGCGGGTGCGGAAGACGTTCACGCCCAGCGTGTCCGCCGCGCGCGGGTGCTCACCCACGGCCCGGGTGCGCAGACCGAAGCGCGTGTAAAAGAGCATGATGTGCACGGCAGTCAGCAGGATGAACATGAGATAGACGAGCACATTCTGCTGGAACAGGATCGGCCCCAGAATGGGAATCCGCGAGAGCACCGGGATAGGCACGCTCTGAAAGATGGGAGCGTTGTTCAGGCCGCTGATCTCCTGCAGGAGCTGCGCGGAGAGGAAGCTCGTCAACCCGGTGGCGAGGATATTAATCGCCGTCCCCGCAATGATCTGGTCCACTTTATAGCGAACGGCCAGCACTCCCAGCAGCAGGCCGAGCAGCGCCCCGGCGATAGTAGCGGCTACCAGGCCCGTGATAAGCGCGGCCCACGTCGGCCAGCCCCAGATGTTGCCGGCGAGGCTGCCGAACAACGCCGCCACGAACGCGCCAGTGAGCATCATGCCCTCGATAGCGATGTTGATCACTGCTGCGCGCTCGCACAGCACGCCGGAGAGCGCCGCCAGCGCGATGGGCGTCGCGCGGAGCAGCGTGCTGCTCAAGAGCACCGTCATATTGAGCGACTTGTCGCGCGCGGCCCAGGAGAGAAACGCGATCACGAACAAACCGGCGACGATACCCAGTACCAGGTTGGCCCGGTCGAAGCCGCGCGCGAGCTGGATACCGCCGAGGAATGCCGTGATCAGCGCAATCCCGAGCAGCACGATCCGCGTCGGAAAGATGAGATCCGGCACGGGGATCGCGCGGGCAGCAGCGCCTGCCGGGTTCAGCACGAACTTGGTCTCCACCCCCGCCTCGGCTGGCAGTGCAAAGAGCACGACGATCACCAGGGCGATGAGCAAGAACAGCACGCCATAAACGCGCCCCCGCGTAACGGAGACGCGTGTCCGTGCCAGTTTTCTGGATTCTGCTACTGCACTCATTGAGTCTCCTTATGCGCCGCCCCAGCCGCGGGTGAGGGTTTCAGTGCCTTCGTCGCCCGCACGGACCCGGTAAATCGCCCGGATGACTTCGGGCGCGGCGATGAAGATGATGATGAGCCCCTGCAGGATGGAGATGATGTCGATGGGTACCTCTGCGAAGGCCTGCATGCGCTGTGCGCCCGCCCGCAAGAAGCCGAACAGCAGCGCCGCCAGCAGCACCCCGACGGGGTGGTTGCGCCCGAGCAGTGCCAGGGCGATGGCGTCGAAGCCGTACCCCGACTGGAAGGCGTTGGGCATGTAACGCGTCACACCCAGAATGTCGTGCGCACCCGCCAGCCCGGCGAGCCCACCGCTGAGCGCCATCGCGGCGACGTAAACGCGGGTCACGCGGATGCCTGCGGTCTTCGCCGCGCGCGGATTTGCGCCGACGGTACGGAACTCAAAGCCGAGCGGTGTCTTGAACAGCAGGTACCACACGGCGACGACCATCAGCAGCGCCAATATCAGGCCCACGTTGATGCGGATTGCCACGCTGCCGGGGAAGAACTGCGGCAGCCACGCGGAAGGCAGAACCTCCGGGCTGATAGGCCGCTGGTCGTTTGGCCGGGCCATCGGCCCGCCGATCTGGAGCATGAAGTCGGCGAGGCGGAAGGCGGTATAGTTCAGCATGATGGTCGTGATGACCTCGTGCGCGCCGGTCTGGGCCTTCAGCCAGCCGGCGATACTGGCCCAGGCCGCGCCGCCGGCGAAACCAGCCAACACCGCGAGTGGCAGGTGGATGAGGAAGGGCACACCGACCAGGCTGTAGCCGATAAACGTCGAGGTTAGACCGCCGATGAAGTACTGCCCCTCGGCGCCGATGTTGAACAAACCAGCCCGGAAGCCCAGCGCGACCGCCAGGCCGGTGAAGATGTACGGGGTGGACATCCGCAGGCTCTCACTCAGCGGGTAGATGGCGCTAAGCAGCGCGGCATCCTCGCCGGTGCTGATATACTCGCTCAGCCCCCGCACAAAGCGCACGGGGTTGCCGAAAGCACCTTCCGCCAGCGCGCTGTAGGCGCGGCCAATCTGCCGGAAAGCGGCGCTGAGTCCGGCCCCCAGGCCGTCCCCGAACGCCTCCCAGATATCCTGGTCGAAGGCGACGATAAACACCGCCCCGATAATCAAGGCGGTGATGATAGACAGCAGCGGGACGAGCAGCGCGCCCAGGTTCCAGGCGGTCAGCCGCTCGTAGATGGGCTGGAACCAGCCGCCCTCCCACGAGCGCACAGCCTCCTGCACGCGGGCCGCCATCTCGCCGACCGGATCGGTTGTCTCAGGCCCCGCAAACGGCACCCCGACGATGTTACGAACCTGCCCATCGTGCGGCTCATAACCGACGGTGACGAAGTGCACGCGCGGATACTTCGCGGCGATGGCTTCGAGCGCCAGACCGGAAGCCTCGCCAACCGTGGCGACGACGCCGGCCTCCTGCTTCAGCAGCGCGAGCACCGCATCGTCGAACTCGGCGAGGTCATCGATCTCGACCACGTCAAGCAGCCGGTCCTGCTCTTGTGAGAGCTGGCGGAGCCCCTTCAGAGCGCCCTCGACGGCCTCGGGATGGGCTGTCTGGGTGTAGCGGACGAACCCGAGCTTGTTCGACTCAGGCATGTACGGTCTCCTTCCGGGCGCCGGCCATCATCAACCCGATCTCCTCCCGTGTGACCTCGCCGGCCTCCACGATATCAACAATCTTGCCCTCATACATCACGGCGATGCGGTCCGAGAGGCTCAGGATTTCGTCTAGCTCGGAGGATACCAGCAGCACGCCGGTACCCTGGTCTCGCTTCTCCACGATGCGCTGGTGGATGTACTCAATCGAGCCGACGTCAATGCCGCGGGTGGGCTGCGAGGCGATCAGCAAGCGGATGGGACGCGAAAACTCCCGCGCCACGATCACCTTCTGCTGGTTGCCACCGGAGAGGTTCGATACGGGGGTAACGATACCCGGCGTGCGCACGTCAAACTCGTCGACCAGCCGCCGGGCTGTCTCTTCGATGACCGTCTCGCGCAGCCTGCCGCCCTCGGCAAAGGGTGCTTTGTTATACGTGTTGAGAATCATGTTCTCGGCGACGGTAAAGGACAGCACCAAGCCGTCAGCCTGGCGGTCCTCCGGCACGTGCGCCACTCCCTGGTCGAGGATATGGCGCGGCGAGGCATTTGTCACATCCACGCCCATGATCTCGACCGTGCCGCCAGTGACGGACTGCAGGCCTGCCAGCGCCTCGACAAGCTCCGTCTGGCCGTTGCCCTGCACTCCGGCAACGCCGAGAATTTCTCCGGCCCGCACGTCGAAGGAGACGCCGCGCACCGCCGGAGCGCCGAGGTCGTCTGGCACGTGCAGATCGCGCACGGAGAGCACCACGTCGCCGGGTTTTGCCGGAGCCTTATCCACGCTGAGCATCACATCGCGCCCGACCATCATGGAAGCCAGCTCCTGCTCGGTCGTGTCGGCGGGCGTGGTATGCCCGACGACGCGCCCGCCGCGCAGCACCGTGATGTGGTCGGCCAGCTCCATGACCTCGTTGAGCTTGTGCGTGATGAAGATAACGGACTTCCCCTGCGCCAGCAGCGAGCGGATGATCTTAAACAGCTCGGTGACTTCCTGCGGCGTCAGAACGGCAGTCGGCTCGTCCAGAATGAGGATGTCGGCGTTGCGGTACAGCAGCTTGATGATCTCAACACGCTGCTGCAGGCCCACCGGCAGGTCGCGAATGTAAGCGTTGGGGTCCACGTCGAGGTGGTACTGGCGGGAAATCTCCTCGATGCGTTTGGCTGCTTTGCGGCGGTCAAGGAAGATGCCGTTGCGGATCTCCTCGACGCCGAGCATCACGTTCTCGGTGACGGTGAGTACCGGCACCAGCATGAAGTGCTGGTGGACCATCCCGATGCCGAGCGCGATCGCGTCATTGGGGTCCACGATATTGACCTGTTTGCCACGGACATAGATTTCGCCGGCGTCCTGGGTATACAGGCCGTACAGAATGTTCATGAGGGTGCTCTTGCCTGCGCCGTTCTCACCAAGCAGCGCATGGACTTCGCCCTGCTCCAGGACGAGGTCAATGTGATCGTTGGCAAGAACGCCGGGGAAGGCTTTGGTAATCCCTCGAAGCTCCAGTACAGGAGGCATGGGTCGCTCCCTGAGAGTGAATGGCCCGTGAGCCAGAGGCAACCTGCGGTTAATATCGTACAGAAATGGTGCTGGGCGTGGCCCAGCACCATTCCCTCTATGTTCTCAACCCGGCTCGTTACGGATAGTAGTCGGTGACGACGATCTCGCCGTCGATGATCAACTGCTGGATCTCGTCAAGCTCCGCCTGGAGCCCTTCGGGAACCTGATCCTCGAACTCATTGAACGGAGCCATCTCGACGCCGCCGTTCTCCAGCGTGCCGACGTACGCCTCGCTCCAGTTGTCGGTCTCGTCATTGAACGCAGCCGAGACGGCGTCGAACACCGCCACGTCCATGTTCTTCACGACGCTGGTCAGCATCACGGAGCAGAACTCCTCAGCGCTGACGCACCAGTCGGTGTCGACGCCGACGATCATCACGCCGGGGTTATCCATCGCGGCGGCGGCCGTACCGAGGCCAACCGGGCCCGCGACCGGCATGATCACGTCCGCGCCCTCGGCAATCAGGTCCTCGCCGATGCGACGACCGTCATCCGTGGACTCGAAGTTGCCCGCGAACAGGTCACGGCCAAGCACGGTGACGTTGGCGTCATTCTGCTCGTTGTAGTAGGCCACGCCCGCGGCGAAGCCGTCCATGAAGATAGTAACGGTGGGAATCTCGAGGCCGCCGAACATGCCGACGACACCGGTCTGCGACATCGCGGCAGCCGCGTAGCCCGTCAGGAAAGCGGCCTCGTCGGTCGCGAAGATCAAGCCCTTGACGTTGTCTTCGGGCTCATCATACGCGAAGTCGACGATGGCGAACAGCGTGTCGGGGTTATCCGCTCCAAAGATCGCCGTGTCTTCACCAAGCAGGAACCCAACCGTGATGATGATGTTGTAGTCCTGCTCGATGAGCTGCGCGAGATTTGTCGCATAGTCGGTCTGCTGCTGCGACTCCAGAACCGTCACCTGAATACCGAGTTCTTCTTCAGCCCGCAGCAGGCCATTCCAGGACGTCTCGTTGAAGGAACGGTCGTCCACGCCACCAGTGTCGGTGACCATACCAGCCTTGAAGTCACCAGCATCCGGCGCTTCAGCCTCTTCGGTTTCCTCAGCCACTTCCTCGGTTTCTTCGGCTACGGGCTCTTCGGTCTCTTCAACCGGTTCCTCGGTTTCTTCGACGACCGGTTCCTCTTCGACCGGCTCTTCAACCACCGGCTCTTCTGCGGTCGGCTCTGCTGTCGCCGGCGCGCAGGCGACCACAACCATCGACAGGGCGACGAGTAGGGTCACCAAGAGGAGCAGATTCTTCTTCATGCCTTCTTCCTTTCTCTGAGAGGTTGATAACCATCTTTTCGAAACGGCCAGCCGCCGTCTGACTACTGACGGTTATCAGACTGCCGTGAGCAGCCTGACTCGTATAGTAACATCGTTACCCACGCCCGTCCAGCCCTCAGCTAGTCGACGGTGGACCCGGCTGACCCGGTGCCCGGAGGCACTTGCAGGCGCCCACATTATACTCGATCATAGCCGCCAGCAATAAGCGCATGCAATCGGATTGGGTCTGGGGCGAAAGCATGAAGCGCGCCCACGGTACACAAAACCAGACGAGCGCGGCATGGCTGCGCTCGTCGATAGACGTGATCTCGACCGGCTATGTAATCGGGTAGCGCCCGTACTCCCGGGCCGCCTCGGCCATCGCCACGAGGTTCTCCGGCGGCACGTCGGCCTGGACGTTGTGCACCGGCGCGAGGATCAGGCCGCCGCCCGGCGCCAGCGCGCGGATGATCTCGCGCACGTGTCCGGCGACCTCCTCCGGCGTCCCGAAGGGCAGCACATGCTGGGTATCGACCGCCCCGTGGAAGGCCAGCCGGTCGCCGAAGTCCTGCTTGAGGCCTTCCGGCTCCATGCCCTTGCAGCTCACCTGCACCGGGTCGATCATGTTGACACCGTCCTCGATGAGGTCGGGCAAAAAGCGCCGGATCGAGCCGTCGGAGTGCAGCATCAGCTTGACGTGCGGGGCGACCTCATCCAGCACGGCGCGGGCAGCCTTCCAGCGGCGCGCCAGGATCGGGCGCAGCACGTCGCGCCAGATGGCAGGCGAGAACAGCGGGCGGTCCTGCATGCCGAGGTCCTCGCCGCTGAGCTTGAATATCGAGAGGTACCGGCCCGCAGCGCGCAGCCCCGCCTCGTCGAGCGCGATCTGGATGTCGGCGATGCGGTTCATAAGGTCGCGGGCGAAGTCGGGGTACAGCGCGAGGTCCATGAGCCACTGCTCGTAGCCGCGCAGGAAAGCGGCCTGCTCCATGATCGTGCCGCCGAAGCGCCCCATCAGCGCGAGATCGGTCTGTTCGTACAGGCGGCGGGCGTCGTCGGCAAGCCCGGCGGTGCGCCCGGGATCGTGCGGGTCGGGCCAGGGGTACGCATCGAGGTCGATCTCGCCCGGCTCTTTGTCGATGAACGGCGAGTGCACGACTTCGAGGAGGTACACGCCGGGGCTCAGCTCGACGCGGCGGCGGCCCACGCCCCACTCGTCGAAGCTGACGCCGTCGGCGGTGGGGGGCGGTGCGGCCCAGTTCTGCGGCGCGCGCAGCTTCACGAACGTCACGTCGATCCCCAGGGCTTCGAGCACGTCCAGCGCCGGTTCGACCTCGTAGAAGCGGTCGGCGCGGATCGCTTCCTCCGGCGGCAGGCCGAGGTAGTCGCGCAGGTTGCGATAGGCGTTGAGGGTGATGGTCATATCCAGCGGGACGCGGTCGGGCTCCTCGAAGTTGAGCGCCGCCTCGACACGCCGGCGGGAGGTCCAGGTTGTAGTCATGGTTATCCTATGCATTTGCCGTATTTGACGCCCGGAAATGAATTTCCGGGCGCTCGCAAGCCCTCGCTACTCCCCCGTCGTCTTGAGCTGATCCTCCAGGCCTTCTTCGGCCCAGACGGTCTTCTGCTGCTTGAAGCGTCTGGCAGGGATCACGCACAGCCAGCCGAGCGCTTCTTCGCCCGTATTGCGGATCTGGTGCCGTTCGTCGGGCGAGATGTACACGACATCGCCCTGGGACACCGGCACGGCATCCTCGCCGAGCAGCACTTCCCCGCTGCCGCGCAGAAAGATCACGCCGTGGTCGTAGGGATGATCCTCCTCGCGGGAGCTGCCGCCGGGCTGGAGCTCGTAGTAGCGCATGGCGAAGTTCTCGGCCTTCTCGCCCTTGCCGATGAGCCACGTCTCCGTCGCGTCGCTGACCGCCTCGCGGTACACGCGGGTGCGCGCGCCATCCCACTGCATGTCTTCCTGCCATTTGCCGATGAAACGATGCACCTGGGTCACAGGGAGTCTCCTTCTCTGGGATTGGTCTGCTTAGTTATCGGGCGCAGTCGCGGCGGTCTGCTCAACCACCTCGCGGAAGCGTCGGCAGTTCTCGACGAGGTCCGGGCCGATGCCGAACAGCCCCCCGCTGATCAGCAGGATGATCTCGGGGCCGTAATGCTCCAGAATCTCTGGCACGCGCTCCAGCGTCATGCCGCCGCCGGGCATCGGCAGGATGGGCTTGATGTGCCGCTCGGGGCGGGCGATCAGCTCCTTGAGCTGCGCGGTGTCCTCACGGCGGGTCGGGAAGCGCCCGCCCCAGTTCGTGTAGATAGTCGCGTCGGCCCCAGCCAGCCGCACGATCTGGCCGTACAGCACACCAAGCGCGATTCCGTGATCGCGGCTCAGCGTGTACACACCCAGCATCGCCGGGTGAGCGAAGACCGGCAGGCCAATGCGTTCATCCTCGGTGAGAAGGCGTAGCGTATCGTAGCCCGCCAGCCCCGTAATCACCTCGACGCCGCCCGCGCCCGCTTCCCGCGCCATAAGCGCCCGCTCGACGATCTGATCCGCGGGGCCGGTAATGTGCGCCACGTAGAGCGCGCTGCCGCCCGTCTCCTCGTTGGCGCGGCGCACGGCCTCCGCGCAGGCGAAGACGCGCTCGCCAAACGGGGCGGTGGGCTGGTTCGTCAGCCCGTGATCTTCCTTCACAATGTCGATGCCGCCCAGCGCGAACTGGTAGGCAAACTCGGCCAGCTTATCCGTTGGAAAGCCTGCCGGCTTGATCGCCGTGCCGAGCAGCGGGCGGTGCGGGGCATCGACCAGCGCGCGCAGGCCCGCCCGGCCAAAGCGCGGCCCCGAAAACGCCTTGAGGAGCGACTCGGGCAGCTCAAGGCCCACCACCCTGATGCCATCCTGCATGCTGATGTTGCCATACACCACACTCAGCAGGCCGGTCAGCTCGAAGCTCGTCACCTCGACCGGGTACGTAATCACTGCCGCGTAGCGGTCCGCTTCCAGCGGCTCGACGCGCTCGACATGCCCGACGACGCTCTGCATATCGCCCGGCGGCACGAGAGACGCCGGCAGCTCGACGGTCTCTTCAAGCGCCGCGTTGACGGCGCGCTCGTGGGCCTCGTCGGGGCCGCTGGCCGTGATGTGGTAGGTGACGGTGAGCCGCTCACCGGAGAGTGGCACGGAAATCGGAGGGAAAAACATAGGATAAAGCCTTTCGTTGTTGGCGCAGGGCTTATGGCTTATGGCCTATAGCTTATAGCGTATGGCATATAGCGTATGGTTATCTGCTATCTGCTATCTGCTATGGAGCGAGCGCAGCGAGCGTGCCATACGCCATAAGCTAAATCGTGAGCTTTCCGTTTTCAAGGACCGTCTGCCCGTCGATGATGACCGCGCCCTCGGTGCGCAAATCCTTGACGATATCCCAGTGAATCGCGGACTGGTTCGTGCCGCCGCATTCCGGGTAGGCGCGGCCCAGTGCGATGTGGATCGTGCCGCCGATCTTCTCGTCGAGCAGAATGTCTTTCGCGAACCGGTTGACGTGCGGGTTCGTCCCAAACGCGAACTCGCCGAGCAGGCTGGCGCCCTCGTCCGACGAGATAACGCGCCGCATGTAGTCCTCGTTCGTCGAGGCGGTGGCGTCGACGAGCTGGCCGTTCCGCCACTCCAGCCGGATGTCGTGCATCAGGCGACCGCTCAACACGCCGGGGAACTCGAAGTAGATGTACCCGTCCAGCGTCTCGTTGACCGGCGCGGTGAAGATCTCGCCATCCGGCATGTTGATCTTACCGTCGAAGGCCAGCCACTTGCGCCCCTCGACCGAAAAGCGCAGGTCGGTGCCCTTGCCGACGATCCGTACCTCAGAGGTCTGGTCGAGCTTCTCGGCCTGGGCGTGCCACTGCTGAGAGTACGCCGGCCAGTCCAGCAGGCAGGCGTCGAAGTACATGTCCATGATGGTCTCAAGGTCCGTCTCGGCCTGCTGGGCGAATGACTCGTTCGGCACGCGAGAGAGACACCAGCGCGTCTGCTGCCAGCGCATCGTCGAGATCTTGCCCTGGGCAACCTGGTTGCGGGCCAGCCGCTCCGAGGAGACGTCGGCCAGCTCGTAGAGGTTGTGCCCACCGCGCAGGCCGATGTAGACGTCCGCCCACTCCATGCCGTAGGCCTCGATCTCCGGCACCCAGTCAAGCTGGTCCTCGCTGCCGTACTTGAGCAGCGCGCGGCGCATCCGCTCGGAGAGCATCTGCACCTGCGGGTAGCCGCCCGCCTTCACGACCGCTTCATACACCGCCTGGGCGAGCGGGAACGTCTCCGGCTCGACCATCGCGATCATGACGCGCTCGCCGGGCTGGACCTCCGTCGAGTAGTTGACCAGCACTTCGCCGACCTGCTTCCAGCGTTTGTCTGTCAATGTATCGTCTCCGCCTGAGTAAAAAACCTGCTGAGTGTGATAGTACAAGACGGGGCGGACGATGCACCGCATCGCACCCGCCCCGGCCCAATCGCAGCGAGTTAGGTTGCTGTGTGTCGCAGCGCTGCGTTACTCGGCCTTCACCTCGACGCCTGCCGCCTCTTCGAGCGCCTTGATCAGCGCCGAGGCATTCTCCTCGCCCCAGCCCTTGTTGACCGCCGTCTTGAGCGTCTCGCGAACGGCAGCCGCCGCCGGGGTCGGGGAGTTGAGATCCTGCGCGAAGCGGGCGATCAGGTTGGCGTCCTTGAGCATGAGCTTCAGCGCGAAGAAGGTCTCGAAGTTGCGCTCGACGACCGAGTTACCGACGCCCGCAAAGAGTGGCGACTTGAAGTCGGTGACGCTCAGCACGCCGATCACGTCGCGCGGGTTGAGCCCTGCTTTGGTCGCCAGGATCAGCGCCTCGCCAAGCGCCTCGATCTGCGACGCGACAACCAGATTGCCGACGAGCTTCATCGACGCGCCCTTGCCCGTGCCGCCCATGTAGTGCGTCGTCTCGCTGAGCGGCTCCAGCACCGGCTTGACTTCCTCGTACAGCTCGCGGTCGCCGCCGACGACGATCCACAGGCCGCCGGCTGCCGCCTCGCCCTTGCTGCCGAACACCGGGGCGTCGAGGAAGCGCGCACCCTTCTCCTGGAAGGCTGCCGCCTCGCGAGCGCTCGTGTCCGGGTGCACGGTGGACATGTCCACGACGATCTGGCCGCTCTCCACTGCATCGATCAGCCGGCCCTCGCCGAACACGAGGTCTTCCACTGCCGCATCATCGCTCAGGCAGTACATCACGATCTCAGCGCCCTGCACCGCCTCGGAGGGGGTGCCGGCGAGCTTCGCGCCCTTCTCGACGACGGGCTGGGCCTTCTCGGCGGTGCGGTTCCACACCGTCACGTCGTGCCCTGCCGCGATGAGGTTGGCGGCCATGCCGCGCCCCATGATGCCCATACCCAGATATGCGATCTTCTTCGACACCAAACCTGCTCCTCTTTGCGTTAGCAACTCAGTCCAGTCACGTCACTGCCCTGCTGTTAGCAGCAGGCGATTTTTCCGCCGCAGGAGCGCGGTCGTCACGCACAAACGCTCTGCAGCACCGTGACGACGAGCGCGCAGCCGGGGTCAACCTTGCCCTGCGTGCGCTCGCCGACCCACCCCGCGCGCCCGATGCGGCTCTGCAGCGGGGTGACGCTCTCCAGCCCCTCTTCGGCGGCGGCCAGCATCTCGCGCCCCGCCGCAGGCAGGTCGTCGCCGCGCTCCACGGCTTCTGCGAAGCGCTCCGCCGCCGGGTGCAGCGCGTCGATCAGCGTCTTGTCGCCGGGCTTGGCCTTTCCCCGCTCCTGGATGCCGAGATCGGCAGCCTTGAGCATGGCGGCCAGTGTGGGCGGGTCGAGCTCGGTCCTGCCTTTGGCCTCCCTACCGGCCCGCATCAACGCCGAGGCGATCAGCGTGCCCATCGTCGAGGGGGCAGCGCCGTTTACCTTCATCCCGGCGGTCATGAGGTACTTGCCGAGGTCGTCCTCACCGCCTGCGGTGCTGGCATAGTCCTCCAGCGCACCGGCGATCTTGCGGGCCGTGATGCCCAGATCGCCGTCGCCCATCGCCTGGTCGAGCTCGGTGAGGTAGTCGCTGCGCTCGCGGAGCGCAGCGGCAGCCCGGCGCAGCGCCTCGCGCACCTGGTCCGCAGATATCGTCACTTCAGCCATCGGTGTCTGTCACTTTCTAAAGTCGAACTGCTTGAAGAACGGCGTGTGTGCGGGGGCGTCCAGCAGCTCGACGAGTTCGTCGTCGGCCAGGCGGAAGACGGTGAGCGACGCGCCGGCCATCTCCATCGAAGTCGCAAACTCGCCGATGTACGGGCGATGGATCTCGATGCCCTTCTCGCCGAGCATGTCGTGGACCTTGCGGTACATGATGTACAGCTCTTCGAGCGGAGTCGCGCCCAGACCGTTGAGCATCACGGCCACGCGGTCGCCCGCCACCGGCTGGAGGTCGTCGAGAATTGCCGTCAGCATGCGCTCGGCGATCTGGTCGGCGGTCTGCATCTGCTCGCGCTTCATACCGGGCTCGCCGTGGATGCCCATGCCGATCTCCATCTCGTCCTCGCCAATGGTGAAGGTCGGCTTGCCGACGGCGGGCAGCGTCACCGGGGAGAGCCCGACGCCGATGGTGCGGATGTGCTGCAGCGCGCGCTCGGTGACCTCAACCACCTCGTCGATGCTCGCGCCCTGGTCGGCTTTTGACCCCGCGATCTTGAAGGCGAATACCATCCCGGCGACACCGCGGCGGCGGTCCGCCTCGTCGGTGGGGGCGGAGGCCACGTCGTCGCGGACGAGCACGGTGCGCGTCTCGACGTCGTCCATCTCGACCACCTCGGCGGCCATGTCGAAGTTCATCACGTCGCCGCCGTAGTTGCCGTAGATGTAGATCACGCCTTTGCCGCCGTCAATGCGCCTGGTGACGTTGGCGATCTGTTCGACCGAGGGCGACTGGAACACGTCGCCGATGGCGCAGCCATCCAACATGCCCTGCCCCACGTAGCCAAGGAACACGGGCAGGTGGCCCGAGCCGCCGCCCGTCATCAGGCCGACTTTGCCCTCAACCGGGGCATCGGCCCGTACCAGCGAGTGGATGTCGTCGACAAAGGCGAGCTGCTCGGGGTGGGCCTTGTACAGCCCATCGAGCATGTCGGCGACGAACTCTTCGGGGTTATTCAGGATCTTCTTCATGGTTGGCTCCTCCACACTGGGGATGGCTAATGGCTGATGGCCCGCTCGCTGCGCTTGCTTGGTGGCGTATGGCGTGTGGCTCATCGCCACACGCCATACGCTATAAGCCATAAGCTATACGCTACCTGCTACCCGCGCACCTCGCGCACGCGGTCCATGAACTCTCTGACCCGGTTGACGTCAACCTCGTTCCAGATGTAGGCGTCGCGCTTGAAGGTGCTGCCCGTCACCGTGCCATCGGCGATGGCAAGCTGCTCGGCGACGTTCGACAGGCGCACGCCGGTGTTCGCGAAGACGGGCGTGTCGGGCACGGCGTCCTTGACGCGCTTCAGCGTCGAGGTGTCCGTTTCCGTGCCCGCCGTCAGGCCGGACACGGCGATGGCATCCGGGCGGGCGTTGAACACGGTCGAACGAGCGATATCGACGATGTCACGGTCGCCAAGATAGGCCGCCGATTCGGGGACGATGTTGAAGATCAGCTTTACGTTCTCGCCGTGCACGCGGCGCTGGTGGCGGACCACCGTGCCGGCGTCCGTATTCCACAGGCCGTAGTCGCTGCCGTAGACGCCGGTGAAGATCTCGCGCACGAACTGCGCGCCGGTCGCCACGGCCAGGTCGATGGATGCGGTGGGGTCCCACAGCACGTTGACGCCCCAGGGCACGGTGATGTCGGGATACAGCTCGGCGATGACGCGCGCCATCGCCGCCGTCGTGATCGGCTCGACCTTGGTCAGGTAGGGCAGGCTGCGCTCGTTGGAGAACATCACCGCGTCGACGCCGCCTTCCTGCAGCGCCAGAAGGTCGAAGCGGGCCCGCTCGACCACCCACTCCATGCCAGCCTCGGCATCGTAGCTCGGGTCGCCCGGCAGCGCGTGCAGGTGGCACATCGCGATAATGGGCTTCTCTACGTTAAAGACATCCTTAATCCAGCTCATCTCGGAACCTTTCTGATAGGCAGGCCGGAATACAACCGGCTGCGGGAGTCGGGTTGATGAACGTCCGCACAACTCAGGCGAGTGCGCGAACGGCGTGCATCAAGTCTTTGTTGCGGCGGTAGAGTTCGAGATAGATGTCGTAGTACTGCCGGTAAAGCTCGGCGTTTTCAGGGTTGGGTTCGACGCTGCGGATATCGCGCAGCCATGTGTTGATGTGGTCATAGGAGTCGAACAGCCCCACGCCGAACCCCGCCAGAAACGCATCGCCGTAAGATGCCCCTGTTGTCACGGCAGGGACTTTCTGCACCTTCTGCGTAACGTCACTCACACACTGGAGCCACAGCGGGCTTTTCGTGCCGCCGCCAACTGCCACTATCTCGCTCGGCTCCGCGCCTATTTCGCGCATCACGTCAAAGTGATGCTCGATCCCGTAGCTGATACCCTCCAGCACGGCGCGGAACATGTGCGCGCGGTCGTGGGCCAGCGTCAGGCCGAAGATCAGCCCCCGGGCACGCGGGTCGTTGATGGGCGTGCGCTCGCCGCTGAAGTAGGGCAGCACCACGAGCCCTTCTGAGCCGGGCGGCACTTCTGCGGCCCTGCTCGTCAGCTCGCTGTATGCGTTGAGCTGACCATCCCGCTCTGCCCCCACCAGATCCACCGCCAGCTTGTCGCGGAACCAGCGCGTGAGCGAGCCGCTGGTCGCCATGCCGGCCTCGATGGCATACGTATTGGGAAAGACGTAGGGCACCGACCACAACCGCTCGTCGATAAGCGGCTGGTCGACGACCTCGACCATGAAGACGGTCGAGCCGTACATCAGCATGAGCTGACCGGCATTTACCACGCCCACGCTGACCGCCTCGGCGGACGCGTCGGCGCTGCCGACGATGACGGGTGTGCCTTCCGCCAGCCCTGTCTTCGCGGCGGCGTCCGCCGTCACGTACCCGGCGATGTCCGTCGCCCAGGCGAGGTCCGGCAGGCGCTCCAGCTCCACGATCTCGTCGGTCAGCTCCGTGGTGTACTTGCGCCTGGCAAGGTCGTACAGCGGCGCGACGAACGAGCCGGTGAGATGGTCGATAACGAAGTTCCCCGTCAGCCGGGCGACGATGAACGTCGTGCCGGTAACGAACTTGTAGGCGTCGCGGTAGACCTCCGGTTCGTGGTTCTTCAGCCACAGGATCTTTGGCCCCGTAGCCTGCGCCGAGAGCGCGTTGCCGCACAGCGCGAAGATGCGGTCCTCGCCGATCTGCTCGTTGAGCGCCACTATCTCATCCGCCGCGCGCGTGTCCACACCATACAGGATCGCGCCCTCGCGCAGCGGGTTGACGTTCTCGTCCACCGGTAGGATGTCCGGCGCGATGCTGCTGACGCCGATTGCGGCGATCTGCTTTGGATCGATCCCCGTATCGTCGAGCAGCCGCCGGGTGATGGTCACGAAGTCGCCCCACCACACCTGTTCCGGGTCGTGCTCTGCCCAACCCTGGCGCGGGATGCTCAGCTCGTGCGGGCTGACCTGCATGCTGAGCACCCGGCCATCCAGCGTGGTGATCACACCTTTGGATTCGTAGGTGCCGATATCCACGCCGAGCAGCACTTTATTCTCCATACCTGCTGTCAGTCCTTTCACACTTACAGGCGCAGAGTCAAGCCACTACTCGACCTCGACCGGCTCCTCCTCTTCGAGCAGCACCGCCGGTTTGCCGGTCGTCATTCCGATCTGTGGTCGCATCGCTCGTCGCCGGCTGAAGTAGTTGACGACCAGCACCACGAGCAGCAGCGCGCCCCACACAAAGTCCTTGAAGAAGTTAGCGCCGCTGGAGCGGAACAGCAGCATATTGACGCCGGTCGAGAGCATCTGCATGGCGACAAGCGCCAGCATCACGCCCAGGATCGTACCCGAGCCGCCGTACGGATCGACATCGCCCAGTACGGCGATCAGGATGGACAGCAGCACGTACGGCGCGCCGAAGTCCACGTTGGCGGCGTTGGTTCGCCCCAGGATGACGATGCCTGCAATGGAGGCCAGCAAGCCTGCGATAACGTAGCTCCGCAGCAGCACACCGCGGTTGTTGATGCCTGAGAAGCGGGCCGCCGTGGGGTTGGTGCCGATGAGATACAGCCGCAGACCGAACTTGCTGCGGCGCAGCACCAGCGCCAGGACGATGGCGATCACCAGCAGGATGATCAGCGGGAACGGGATCCCTAACACGACACCATTACCGATGAACTGCGTCTGCCGGATGCCGAAAATCGTCGTGCCGCGCGTGATGCCGGTGCCGATACCACGAATGATCTGCCCTGAGCCCAGCGTGGCAAGGATCGGCCAGATACCGAAGTAGGCGATCAGAACGCCGTTCAGGACACCCGCCAGCAGTCCAACCACCATACCAGCCGCCAGCGCGACGGCAATACCCAGCGCGAGCTGGCTGCCCGTCGACTCCGGCGTGACAAGCGCGCCGAGCGTCAGCCCGGCGACGATACCCGCCAGGTTAGCCGTCGAGACGATAGACAGGTCGATACCGCCGGAGAGCATGGCGATGGCGATAGCCATGGCCAGAAGGCCGATCTCGGAGGCCTGGAAAGCCATCGAGCGGAAGTTTAGCGGCGTCAGGAAGGCGTCCGGGCGCAGCGCGCTCATCAGCACGAAGATGATGAGGACGGTCGCCAGCAGGCGCAGAATATTGCCGCTCAGAATGCCGGGAGCCGCTTTCTGGCTGTAGCGAAATATTGAAGCGAGTTGTCCGGGTTGCTTTACATTATCGGCCATGAAATGTCCTGTTTAGATTTCTGCACTCATACGCACTAGGCGGCACCACTGCGGGCCGCGCGGGCTTCCAATCGGCGGCGTTCCGCGATGCGGCGCTCCGTGAGGCGGGCGCGCAGCAGCGGGATACCGGCGCCGACCAGGATAAGAACACCGACAACCACACGCTGCCAGTCCGAGGGGATGCCCAGCAAGATCAGCGAGTTCTGGACGACGGTGATCAGGATGACGCCGAGCAGCGCGCCGATGACCGTGCCGCGACCGCCCGCGATGGACGCCCCGCCCAGCACAACCGCGGCGAGGACCTCCATCTCGAAGCCTACCAGCGCGAAGGGGTTGGCCTGCCGGTACATCGCGCCGTGGATCATGCCGCCGATGCCCGCGATGACACCCGCGATGCTGTAGATGATGATCTGCGTCCGGGTGATATTGAAGCCGGCGCGCTCGGCCGCCTCTCTGTCACCACCCATCGCGTAGATCGCACGACCGAGCATCGTGTAGCGCAGCAGGAGCCACACGATGATCGCCAGCGCGATCAGAATGAAGATCGTCGGGTGCAGGCTGGTCGTCCCGCGTCCGGCCTGCACGGTGACCACGCTGGCAGCCGAGAAGTTGCGGATGGCGGGCGGCAGCTCACGGGCGTTGTAGTAATTCGAGCCGACGAAGAACAGCGTCGCCCCGCGAAACAGGCTCAGCGTGCCCAGCGTCACGATGAAGGTGGGTAGTTTGAACCGCGCGATGAAGAAGGCGTTGACCAATCCCATCGCCAGCCCCAGTAAGGCAGCCAGCGCGAATGGCACCAGCATGCTGTCGCCCTGGTAGCCCCAGTTGACGAGCAGTTCGGTTGTGGTATACATCGCCGCAACCGCGATGGCGGGGAACGACACGTCGATCCCGCCCGAAGCCAGCACGATCAACGCCCCCAGGCTGAACACGCCCATCACCGTAGCCGAGCGGATCAGCGCGAAAGCGTTGGCGACGCCGAAGAAGTTCGGGTTGATCGCCCCGATGACGAGCGAGAGAACGACGATAATGGCCAGGATCAAAACTTCATGACGGCCAGCAAGCTTCCTGAACATACGGCTCTATTCCTCTATGCAGGTTCGGAATACGCAGGCACCTTGCCGTTCCCCGAGCGAGTGGCCCCGGAGAGCTTGAGGCTCAGCGTCTCCTCATCGATTTCCGTCGTGACGAACTCCTCGACAATACGCCCGTCGCGCATCAGCAGAATGCGGTTGCAGGTACTCAGGAGCTCCGGGATGTCGTCGGAGATCACCATGATGCCCATGCCATCGCGGGCCAGTCGCTTGATCGTGTCATGCAGCTCGGTTTTCGAGCCAACGTCGACGCCGACCGTCGGGCCATTGAGGATCAGCAGCTTCGGGTTGCTGGCCAGCCACTTGGCCAGCACAACGCGCTGCTGGTTGCCACCCGACAGGCTCTTTACCGGTAGCTCTGCCGACGGCGTCTTAATGTTCAGGTCTTCGACCCACTGTTCAGCCGTCGCGTCCATGCGGCTCGAGTCGACGAGACCCAGGCGGCCCGTCAGGCGGTCGAGGATACGGACGATGGTGTTGCGGGCAATCGAACGTTCGAGGAACAGGCCCTGTGTCAGCCGGTCTTCCGGCACGTAGCCGATGTTGTGGCGGATGGCGTCCTGAATGCTGCGGATCTGGACGGGTTCGCCGTCGAGATAGATCGTCCCGCGGCTGGCGGGCGAAACGCCGAACAGGGCCAGTGCTACATCCGTGCGGCCTGAGCCGAGCAGACCGGTCAGCCCCAGGATCTCGCCGGGCTTGACATCAAACGAGATGTCCTCGAAAAATCCGGGGCGGGTTAGCCCCTCGACGCGCAGCAGCGGCGGGCCATTTTCACTGGGCTCGTAAACGTACGGCTGCTCATCAATCTCGCGGCCCGTCATGTGGTGGACGATGCTGGACAGCGTGAAGTTGTCGGCGTCGTCATCGGCCACCTTTCGACCGTTGCGGAAGACCATAATCGTGTCGGCGATGGCCTTGACTTCGTTCAGCTTATGGCTCACGAACAGGATGGCGATGCCGGTTTCCTGCAGGCTGCGGACGATACCGAAAAGCGTTTCGACCTCGCGCTGGGTCAGCGCCGTCGTAGGCTCGTCCATGATAATGAGCTGCGCGTTGTGCAGCATCGCGCGGGAGATGGCGATCAACTGGCGGTCCGCGACGGACAGCTCGCCGACAATCGCGTCGAGGTCGAGGTTGACGCCGATGCGGTCCAGAGCGTCCCGCGCGATCTGCCGCACCTCGCTCCAGTTGACGAAATGCTTGCCCTGGGCCAGCTCGTGGTTGAGCGCCAGATTCTCCGCAACCGTCAGGTTGGGGAACAGCGAAAAGTCCTGATAGATGACCTGGATCCCCTCACGGATGGCCTCGATGGGATGGAGCTGCGTGTAGACCTTGCCGTCAATGATGATCTCGCCTGCATCGGGGGTGTACACACCTGAGATCATCTTGATGAGGGTCGATTTGCCGGAGCCGTTCTCACCCACCAGGCAGCAGATCTCGCCACGGCGTATGGTGAAGCTCACATCGCGCACGGCATGTACGCCGGCAAAACTCTTGTCAATGTGTTTGACTTCGAAGAAGACCTCTTCGGACATAGATTTATCTTTCTCTTCCGGGTACCCACGTGCGCGACGCCTGACGTCGCGACAAAGGCGGCTGGCTGGACCACACAGCAGTTCAGCCAGCCGCCCCAGCTTACACTTTGAAACTGTTAAAGACGAGCGGGTTTAGAAGTCCCACTCAGCGACGTTGTCAGCCGTGACGTCGATCCACGCCTGGCCGTAGAAGACCTTGCCATCCGGGCTGGTGAGGTTCTCGTAGCCGGGGATGCCCAGATCCATGCCCACTTCCGGCGCATCGCCGTTGAGGACCATAAGCGACAGAACGTTCATCGCGTAGCCAGCCAGCGCCGGGTCCCAGAAGCCGATCATGTCGACCGCGCCGGACTCGAGCAGCGCACCCGCCATCGAGGGCAGGCTGGTGCCGATCACGCAGATCTGGTCGTTCAGGCCGGCCTCTTCAACAGCCTGGCCCGCACCGACGACGTCGTTAGCCGAGCT
>CAZDLX010000036.1:0-27179 GCA_964506005.1 uncultured Anaerolineae bacterium
TCTTGGCTCGCAGGCCCATCAGCTTCTTGATCGCCTCGCTCGTCTGGCCCTTGGCCCGCGCTTCGAGCAGCTTGCCGGTCACGATCAGCGTGATGATAACCGCCGCCGTCTCGAAGTAGACGTGGCCCGGCGCGAGGCCCAGCGTCACGAAGATCGAGTACAGGTAGGCGACCGAAGAGCCGAGCGCGACCAGCACGTCCATGTTGGCCGCGCCGTTGCGCAGCGCCTTGTAGCCGCCGGTGTAGTACTGCCAGCCGACGTAGAACTGCACCGGCGTGGCGAGCGCCCACATCAAGTAGTTGACCCAGGGTGCGTGCGCCCACATGCCCACCAGCCCGAAGTCACGGGCCATGCTGAGCAGGAACAGAGGGATGGTGAAGATCGCCCCGACGAGCAGCCGGTGCTGCTGGTGGCGCACCTCCGCCTCGCGGGCGGCGCGCTCGGCGTCCTCCGGCTCCTCGTCCTCAGCCGACTCGACGACGCCGTAGCCGATCAGCTCGACGCGGTCGATCAGGTCGCGCCGGGTCAGCTCGCCGGGCACGTAGGTGATGCGGGCCTTCTCGGTCGCCAGGTTGACGGAGACGTCCAGCACGCCGTCGAGCTTGCGCAGGCCCTTCTCGACCGACGCCGTGCAGTTGGCGCACGTCATGCCGGTGATAGCCAGCTCCGCCTCGGCGGTGGGCACGTCGTAGCCCGTCAGGCGCACTCGCTCGACGAGGTCCTGCTCTTTGAGCAGGTCAGGGTTGTAGGTGATGGTGGCGCGCTCCAGCGCGAGGTTGACCTGCACATCCTCGACGCCCTCCAGCCGGCGCAGCCCCTTTTCGACTGACGCCGTGCAGTTGGCGCACGTCATTCCGGTGATGGGCAAACTTGCCCGCTTCTCGCTCATAACCATCCTGTGAAAACTCGCCGCCCGCCGGCGGCATTTCCGTGATTAGCCCTCGCCTGCCGAGATGTCGAACCCTGCCTGCTCGACCCGGGCGAGAATGTCCGCCATGCTGACCTTCGCGTCGTCATAGGCGACGTGCGCGGCGCCCTCCTTCGTCTCGATGACGACGGACTCCACGCCGTCAAGCGCCTCGATACGCGCGGTCACGGCGGCCAACTTTTCTTCGTCGTCCAGCCCAATCAGCTGCACGGTCCCCTGCTGCATCGGCATGCGGTTCCTCCAGTGGTGAATCTGAGAATCAGCTACTCTCGATGATACCCGCTGATGGCCCGTGATACCGGGGCAGGGCGCTACTTCTTGAGCTTGCTCAGCGTCTCGAACACGTCGTGCAGCTCGCCGAGCACGCGCTCGCGCTCCGCCGGGTCGCCGCTCTCGGCGGCTCCCATCACGCAGTGGCGCATGTGGTCGTCGAGCACCATCAGCGCTACCTTGTCGAGCGCCGCCTGCACGGCCTGAACCTGGTGGATCACGTCGATGCAGTACGCGTCCTCGTCAACCATCCGTGAGATGCCGTTCAGATGCCCGGCGGCGCTGCGCAGCCGGTTTACCACACCCTGCTTGAATTCGTCGGGCCGCTCGCGGTGGCGCGTGGCTGCCGGCATGGCCTGCTGTGTCATGATGCTCGCTCCCTCTCGCCTGCTCTGGACCCCACCCCCAGGGGGAGGGGGTAGCTTGATTATACCAGCGAGTGCTGCGCTGTCAACCTGACGGGCTGTCGGATGTGCGTAAGAAAGCACCGCAAACTGGCTGAATCTTCGAGGCTTTTATGCAACTCTAATGGATCAGTGCTATAACTACCCGTGGAACTAACGATGGATGACCGGGGCGCTGGTCTGCGTTATAATGAAGCGTTGAGTGTGCAGACCAAACTGCGCGCAAGTGGAGGTAGCTGTGCCAATTTACGCATATGAGTGCAAAGAGTGCGGAGTCCGGTTTGAGCGCCGCCAGAGCTTCAGCGACGACCCGATTTCGATCTGCCCGGAGTGTGAGGGGCAGGTCCACCGGCTGATCCAGCCGGCGGGGATTATTTTCAAGGGCTCCGGCTTCTACGTGACAGACAACCGGGGCAAGAAGTCCGCGCTGACCAGCACCAGCAAGTCTGAGAGCAAGGCGGAGGCCGACGCCCCCGCGAAGTCTGAGTCGGTCACCGAGAGCAAGACCAGCCCCGCCAAGGCCGACGATTAACCCCTGCCCCCATTCACAACTGCCATACGGCGAGCCCCGGCCATGTGACCGGAAGCTCGCCGTTTCTTTTTTGCCCAGGCAGGCGTCGCAAGGCGTGTGCGGGTATCAGGTTGGCGCGCGGCCTTGCATCGCCTGATGCTAAAGCATCAGGCTAAGGATGATGCGCCGGCTGAAGCCGGCCAGGAGCGCCGTGCGGCCAACTGTCAGGTCGCCTTCAGGCGACGCATCTTTATGTAGCCTGAGTATTCCATTCTCAGGCGGTGGTTGCTCAACCGGTTAATGCAGGGCAGCCTGTAACTTGCGGGTGGCCGCCCCTCACCTGATGCTCAAGAGACTTGACAGATCAGCCCGGCAACCCCGGGTCTGGTTCGTATCGCTGAACCCCCTCCGCCCGGCCCCGCGGGCCGGCCACCTCCCCCGTGCAAGGGGGAGGGGCCGCGGACAGAATCAAAAGCGCTGCCACTCTCGGCAGCGCGCAAATCGCTGATCGGCACTCTCTAAAAGAGCTGCAGGTTGCCGGTCGCCGGGACGATCTTCTGCTGGTAGTTCTCGACGTATTGCTCCAGCTTGCCGAGCAGCAGCTCCCACTCCTCGCTGGCGAGAATGCCGCGCATCGTCGACAGATCCTCGGCGATGCCGCCTGTCAGCACCTGCGGGCAGTCGCCGTAGAGCGTATACCAGGCCTCGGTCGGCTGCAGGCCGAGCTTGGTGATGCCCGGCACCCACTCCCGCACCACAAACTCAAAATAATCGGCGTCGCGCCCATCCTGGATGTCCCAGGTCATCAACAGCTTCACCATGATGCCTTTCCAGCCCTTTGCTGGCTGCCCTCGCAGGCGGCCTGAATTCTATAGAGTCTGCTTGAGCACGACGACCTGTGTTTCTTCCGAGCCACTGCTGCCGCGCACGGTCAGCGACGCCTGCTCCTCGACGTCCGAGATGCCCAGCTCTGCGAGGAATTTGTCAAGCGGGTCGAGGTCCAGCGTGCAGCCATCAATCTTGTAGTGCATCGGCACGACGGTGGACGGCTCGATCAGGCTGATGACCTCCGCGGCCTGGGCGCTGTTCAGAGCTCCGCCGCCGCCCACGGGCACCAGCAGTACGTCGATGGGGCCAAGTTCCTCAATGCGCGACTGGTTCGGTACATGGTCCAGGTCGCCGAGATGCGCGACGGTGTAGTTTCCAAAATCGAAGACGAAGACGATGTTGCGGCGGAGCTTGTCAGCCGGGGCGTTGGGGTTGTGGGTCGAGACGCCCGTGATAAACACGCCACCGATCTCGTATTCGCCGGGCCGTTCAAGCGTGTACTCAGCTTTCTTCACGACGTGTACGGCGTTGTGGCCCGGCGCGTCGTGGCTGACGGTCACAATATCCGCGCGGAGGTTGGGCTCTGCAAGGCCGATGTTGCCGTTGAACGGGTCCGTAACGATGCTGGCAACGCCGCGCTCCATCATGCGGAAGCAGCTCAACCCATACCAGGTGATGTCCATGAACGTATTCTATCCCCTCATCATGAGCACTACACGAGCGAAAATTATACCGCACACATGAGCGAATCGCGAAAAGGAGAGGCCCTCCGCAGGACGTTATACTGAGGGTAGATTCCAAACACGCGCGGGCGATTTTCTCAAGCCTGGCGTTGAGTTCCTACCTGGCCTCTTGACATTCCTGCAGCGTCGTGTACACTTTCGCAATCGTTTTTGCGTGAGCCGCTGCAGCCCGGAGGAGACAGCCATGGCCGACGATCTGGTAAAACGAGCCACGTCCGACGAGGTCGAGTTTATCGACCTGCAGTTCACGGATATCACAGGCAATATCAAGAGCGTCACAATCCCGGTTGGCCGTCTCCAGGAGGCGCTTGACCGGGGGATCTGGTTTGACGGCTCGAGCATCCAGGGCTTCGCCCGCATCCAGGAAAGCGACATGTTCCTGATGCCGGATGCCAGCACCTACCGCGTGCTGCCCTGGACCTCGCGCGAGCGGCGGCGCGCCCGGCTCATCTGCGACATCAAGCGCCCCGACGGCGAGGCGTTCCTCGGCGACCCGCGCGCCATCCTCCGCCGCGAAGTCAAGCGGGCCGCGGAGATGGGCTTCGAGTACAACTGCGGGCCTGAGCTGGAGTTCTTCCTCTTCAAGCGCAACTCCGATGGACCGCTCGCCGCCGTGCCGCACGATGTAGGCGGCTATTTCGACTTCTCCCCGAAGGACGAGGCGCAGTCTATTCGTGCCGACATTGTGCTGGCCCTGACCGACATGGGTATGCAGGTCGAAGCCAGCCACCACGAAGTCGCCATTGGGCAGCATGAGATCGATTTTGAGTACGCCGACGCTCTTACCGCCGCCGACAACGCTACGACGTTCAAGTACACCGTCAAGGCGGTCGCCGCCGCCTGGGATGTGTATGCGACCTTCATGCCCAAGCCGCTGTTCGGCGTCAACGGCTCGGGGATGCACACCCACCAGAGCATGATGGACGTCAACACCGGCCTCAATCTCTTCTACGACGAGCACGACGAGTACCGGCTGTCGGAGCTGGCGTACCAGTTCATCGCCGGGCAGCTTGCCCACGCCCGCGCACTGGCGGCAGTCGTGGCGCCGACGGTGAACTCGTACAAGCGCCTGACGCCCGGCTACGAGGCCCCGGTCTACATCTCCTGGGCCCAGGTCAACCGCTCGGCGCTGATCCGCATCCCGCGCTACGCGCCGGGACGCGAGCAGTCCACGCGCGTCGAGCTGCGCTTCCCCGACCCGAGCTGCAACCCCTACCTCGCTTTTGCTGCCATGCTGCGGGCCGGGTTGGACGGCGTCGAGTGCCAGATGCGGGCCCCGGAACCCGTCAACGAGGACCTGTACCACTTCACGCCGCTTGAGCTCGAGTCCCACGGGATCAACACGCTGCCGGGCACGCTTGGCGAGGCGCTCGACGCGCTGGAGTCCGACCCGGTCGTGCAGTCTTCGCTTGGCGAGCACATCGCACCCTGGTATCTGCGTGCGAAACGCGCCGAGTGGGACGAGTATCGCATCCAGGTTTCGCAGTGGGAGCTCGATCGCTACCTCAGCACGCTGTAGCGGCGGCATGGGTTTATTCAGGCGGGAGAGACCATCTCCCGCCTTTTTGATTCCCCCACCGTGTGGGCTTCGCCGCGGCGGGACCACGGGTACACTGACAGAAAAGCACCGATGGGCTATAGTAGACGGTGCAAGACAACCTGTGAACCCAATGACACAAGTCGAGGATGGACTTCGGATGCAACGACGTTTGTGGACCGGGCTGGTTGCTCTGCTGTCGGTTGCGCTGCTCGTCTCCGCCTGCGAGGCGGAAGGCGTTGACCAGGCTGTTGGCGAGCTGAACCGGCTGGCGACCCAGGCTGCCGGTGGAACTGTCGAAGACACACCCCCTGGCGAGCAGCTCCCCGCGGGCGAACCCCCCGCCGAGGGGCAGAACCCGCCGCCCGCTGAAGGCCCCGGAAGCGGTGCAACGTTCGATCTCACCATCACCGGCGGGTCGCTGGCTAACGCCTGGGGGCAGACTTACGGGCTGGCGGGCGGCACGGACTTCACCATCGTGGCGAACGAGCAGCAGGTGGCCGAGTACATCATCCAGCGGCTCCAGCAGGCTGGCTGGCAGAACAACGTCTTTGGCGGCAGCGCAGCGGTGGGCAGCGGGCAGATCCGCGTTGACCTGGCGCTGCAGACCGCGGACGGGAACTTCGGAGGCGGCACGTTCAGCTTCCAGCCCACGCTCGACGAGGCGGGCCGGCTGCGCCTGAACCCGCAGGGCGGCGACCTCGGCGGGCTGCGCATGGACGGCAACTTCACCGCGGCGGTTGGCGATGCGGTGTTTGCCGCGCTGGCGGGCGAGCCCAACCCGGATCTCTCCGCCGTTGACCTCTCCGCGCTCGTGCTTGAGGGTGGCGTGATGCGCGTAACCGGCCGCCACCGTTAAGCCCGGCCGAGCGTGTGCCGATGCCCCGGCGCTTCTTCCGCCCCCTGTATCTGCCCGTGCCGGCCCTGCTGGCCGCGCTGGCGCTGGCCGCGTGCGGCGGCGGTGCGCGTCTGCCGCAGGCATTCCCGACGTCCGCCGCACTGCCGGGCGCTTCCGCCGCGGAAGTGCCGCCCGGCCCGGATGGCCCGCCCGCTGACCCGCATGAGGGGGATAACGGCCAGCCCCTGTTGGTGCTGCCGGGCGCGGGCGGCGTCTCCGTCGCGTGCGAGGCCAACACGCTGCGCCTGCCGCTGGCAGTGGCCGGCCAGCCCGCCGGCGCGGCCAGCCGGCTCGTAGCGGCGGACGACATGCTGTTTGTGGTGGCGGACGGCGCGCTGTACCGGCTGCCCATCGCGGCGGCGGTGCAGGGAACAGCGGATCTTGAGCCGGTGCTCGGGCCGGGCGAGCGCATCGGCGGGCCGCTGGTGCAGGAGCTCGTCGATCTGGCCTACAGCCCCGCCGATGGGCTGCTGTTCGTGCTCGACAAGGCGGGCCACCTCTACCGCGTGGACGCCGCCAGCGCGCAGGTCGCGCTCGACTACCGCGCCACCGACGACCCCGACATGCAGCTCACCAGCCAGATGGTCGGCGTTACCGTGGACGACCGCGGCGAGCCGGTGCTGCTCGACGCGGCGTTCGGCGCGCTGTGGACGCTCGCCGACCTGCAGTCGCTCGACATCGTAGGGCAGTCGGACGCACTGGACGACAGCGTGGACGTGGCCTACCTCGACGGGCGCTTCTACGTCCTCCGGCACGACGGCAGCCTGGTGACCGTCAACCAGCCGACCGGCTCGGCGGAATGGGACTCCGCCGCCGAGCCGGAGCTCGCGCTCTCGCTGGCCGTGTCCGACCATCTGGGCGTGCGCGTGCTGACGCTGGTGGACGCTCTGCGCCGGGAGATAAGCGCGCTGCAGCCGGGCAGCGGCGAGATTGTGACGCGCCACGTGCTGGGCTTCCCCGACGCGGGCCTGCTGCGTGACGCGGTGTTCGCGGAGGGGCGGCTTTTCGCGCTGGCCGATGGCGACCTGTACGTGTTCCCCGGCCCCGCGCCCGGTGCCGGCGAGGCCACCTGCCCGCCGCCCGGCCCCGGCAGTTTCGCGCGGCCCCGGCTCTACGGGCGGGATATCCTCGCCGAGCTCGGCGGGTGGGAGTTCCCCGTTCGCGGCGGCTCGCTGCCGCCCTGGCCGCACCTGTACCCCGGCGGCAGCCGCATCTACCGCCAGGGCGTGCACCGCGGGCTGGACCTGTACCACTGGGAAGTGCCCACCGAAAACGCCGCCGGCACCCATATCCTCGCCCCCGCCGCCGGACGGGTAAGCTTCGCCACAACCGGCTACGTGCCGATGACCGCCTCCGAGTTTGACCGGCTGGTAGGGGTGTCCCAGGCCGTCGGCGAGACACCACCCGAGGTGCTACAGCGCTTCGGCGGCATCACCGTCGAGCTGGATCACGGCAGCGGCCTGCGCACGGCCTACCAGCACCTCGGCGACACGGCGGAGGACATCGCGACCGGCATGGAGGTCGAGCAGCGGCAGCTCATCGGCGAGGTCGGCGCAACGGGCACCGAAGGCGAGGCCTACACCAACGACGCGGCGGCTCATCTGCACTTCGAAATCTGGATTGGCGACCGTTTCCTCGGGCAGGGCATCACCCTGCGCGAGACGATGTGGTGGTTCGAGCAGATCTTCGGGGGTTAGGGGCCTGTGGTAGTCTCGGCTCCCAACCTTTCCCCTCCCTGCTGGCGGGGAGGGGAAGACGGCTCGCCAGCGGTGAGTCGTCAGGGGTGGGGTCTTGAAGCCCTAGACACCCCTAGTCCACACTCACCGTGTAGGGGCCCGGCAGCCAGGTGGTGAGGCGGGCGGTGTACAGCCCGTCGAGCGGCAGCTTCAGCGTGATCACCGGGTTGTAGCCTTCCACGTCGTCCGAGGTAGCCAGGACTACGCCCTGCGGGTCGATCAGCGCGAGGATGGGGTCAGTCTCCACGTCGGGCGGCAGGGCGGTGCGAACCGTCACCGTCTCTCCGGCGCTGGCCTCGAAGACCCAGTTGTGCGCCGCCGATGTACTCTCGAAGGCGGCGTCCGCCGGCATGCCGCGCTCGATGCTGCGAACAAAGGCTGTCTCGCGCCCGTCGCCGCCGTCGTGGACGGGCAGGTTGCCCTCCACGGCGGGCGTCTGCGCCGGCCCCGTGCCGGTGGGGTAGGCGGGCGCGCCCTCCGGCAAGCCGGGCGTCAGCTCCGCCCCCGGCGCGCGGATCAGCCCTTCCAGCGCCCCCGCCGCGTTGGTCAGCGGGGCGCAGTTGCAGGCAAGCACGGCGAGCGCCATCACGCCAGCCACCGCAGACATCCGTTTCCTGCCTCTCATCCCGGTCCTCGTTTCAGACGTGAGTGCTACTCGCTGAGGGTGATGGCGTACTCGCCCGGCGCGGACAGACTGACGCTGACCGTGTACTGGCCATCCGTGGGCAGCGTCGCGACGATGCGGGCGACCGGCTCCGCGCTGCCGGCGGTCTCGTACAGAACGTGGCCCTCCGGCGCGAAGATGGTCACACCCGGTACGCCTGCCAGGGTGCTGACCTCGACCGTCACCGCCTGGCCCGCCAGGGCGTCGAAGAGCCAGCGGTGTTCCTCGCCCGCGCTCCCGATGGCTGCCGTGCGCGTCTGCCCGACGGCAATATGGTCTACAAACGGCGCGGCATCGTCGCCCACGGGTGGGGGTGGTGTACCCGGCGGCGGCTGGTGCTGCTCATCGTACAGCGCGCGGGCGGTTTCGGCGATGGCCGCCTGCCGCGCGGCCTGGGTCTGGGCGGCACCCGGCGCCAAGCCGAGCGCGTCCGCGGTCGCCGCGGCGGCGGTTGCCGTGTCCCACACCTCCGGACCGCGCCGCGTGACGTCTTCGGCAAGGCGCGTCAACTCCGCCTGCACGCGTGGACCGAGCGATGTCGCCTCAGCCTCCAGCGTAGCTCTCACGGCGTTCGCCGTTGCGGCCGCACCGGTGATCCGCGTTATCGGGCCGCAGGTGCAGGCCAGCGCCGCCAGCGCAAGGGCCAGCCCGCCGAGCAGGGGCAGGGGGCGTTGTGTACGCATCGCAGGGCTCCTCTCTCAGAAGTGCTCCCATTGTACGGGCGAGGGGCACGGGCTGCCAGAAGCGGCCTAGCGCATTGGTAGGGGCGGGTCTCAGACCCGCCCCTACAGGCAATCGTCGGTTGAAACCGATGAAACCAGCCTGCCCCGCCGCAGGCGGACCGGCGCACAGCGCCGGCTGTCCCCGCCAGGGGACAATTGAAGGTTGCCTCGCAACCCTTAGCCCGAGAATAGATTCTCGGGCGGCACTGGGCGGCTCTCAGAGCCGCCCCTACAAGCGGTTTCCAGGCGGTTAATAATGCTGTGGCACGGTACGGGCCGCTAGCTATACCGCCGCTTCAGGCATTACACTTACCCGCATTCGGAAGGAGACGAAGATGGCGACTCATGACGGAGCCGGATCGGCATTCGACCCGCGGGCGCTGGCGCAGGTGCTGGACGATTTCCAGCCGGCAGATGGCTACGCGCGGGGTGCGCTCGACGTGCTGCACCTGCTGGGCCTCGTCGAGCACACCGCCGGCACTGCGAAGCCTGCCAACGCAGTCACCGGGATGGTGCTGGACAGCCTGCGTGCCCACCTAACGGACGGCGTGAGGGTGGGGCTGCGCTGGGATGATCTGGACGGTGCCAGCCTGCGCGGCGTGGACGTGCTCAGGGCTATCGAGGCGGCCCGCACAGCCGCCGTGGACGACGCCACGCCGGGCCGGATTGTGCGGGCGGTGCAGTCCGTTATCAAGGGGCGGCGCGGCGGTGAGGATCTGTACCTGATGCAGTACGACCGGCACGGCGGCCGCTACCAGCCTATCGGCGGCAAGCAGGACCCGGAGGACGTCTCGCCGGAGGCGGCGCTGCGCCGCGAGGTCATGGAGGAGCTGTGCCTGGACGCGCTGCCCGGCCCCGACGTGCTATCGCTGGAGCCCATTGGCCCGCACTGGCACACGAGCGAGCTCAGCGCGACGTACGGCATCCTCACCGCTTACGAGATGCGCTTTTTCAACGTCACGGCGCTGCGCTTCCCGCTGCTCGACGACGAGGATACCCGTTGGCTGACCCGCGCCGAGCTTGCCCGGCGGCAGGCCGGTGACGGGCGGCCCATCTCCCCGGTGTACGAGCACGGGCTCGGCGGGCTGGAGGTGCTCGATGCGCTGCCCGCCGTGGTCGAGGTGCCGGTGGGGTGAATCAACCCCGCGCGGCGTGGATCACCGACACGCCCCGCGCGCCGTCGAGGTAGTTGCGCGGCACGCCGACGATCTGCCCCTCGTCGCGCCAGTCGAGGGCCAGCGTGGTGAACGGCGTGAGCGGCCCCCAGCCTTCGAACAGGCGGATGCCCGGCGAAGTCACGAGGCGCAGCACCAGCGCCTCGACATGCTGCCACGACGCCGGGCCAGTGTAGGGCCCGGTGAGCACGACCCGCCGCCCGCGCAGCAGCGCCCGGTCTACGATGCGCTGCCACAGGTAGCCCACGAACTGCTCGCCAGCCGCCTCGCGCACCTCGCGGGGCAGCGCGTCGAGCCGGGCCTGGATAACCGCCGGGTACTCCCGCGCGGGGACGAGGCTCACCTCGGCGCGGCGGATGCCCCGGCGTCCGAGCTCGTCGCTCTGGCCTGTCACCGTCACCGACGACACGGCCATCTGCCCCCCGCCGACCGGGAAGCACTTCAACGACTGCGCCCCGGCGAGCGCATCCGAGCCCCAGCCTTGCCCGCGCGGCATAGCCTGCCGCCACACCGCCGCCTGCGTGCGCTCGTCCACCCCGTCGAGCGGCGGGCGAAAGCCGTAGCCGGGCCGCTTGCCTTCGAGCGCGTACTCGATGACGAGATCAGGCATCGCCTTCGGCACGTTTCTGCTGCGAGCGCGGGCGCACGGCGTCGAAGAAGTCGGTGAGTGCGCTGTTCAGACTGTCGCCGGTCAGCGCGCTGCTCTCGCGGATCATGTAATCGTAGCGCAGCCGCTCGGCCTGCGACTTGAGCCGCCGCACCTCGTTCCGGTAATCCTCGAGGATCTCGTCCATCGTCATCTCGTCCTGCCATAAGTCCGACTTGTTGACGAGCAGCAGGAAGACCTTGATCGGCTTCTGCGCGCGCTCCTCGTCGAGCATCTGCAGGACGTAGTTCAGCCCGTCTTTGTGCTGGAAGACGTTGGTGTGGTCGATGAGGTAGATGATGCCGCGCGGCTTGGCCTCGCGGTACAGCGTCAGCCAGTCCGTCTCCCACATGCTGTACTCGCCGCCGACGTCGCGCCGGGGCTTCACGCGGACGCTGCCGCCGTTCGCGCCAACCGGCGCGCGGAAAGCCGGCACCGGGTCGCCGCCGGCTGCCGTCGGGTCCGGGTCGAACTCCTCGATGTCGGCGATCTGGTCGCGCAGCCGGGCGAGCAGCGTGGTCTTGCCCGTACCGCGATAGCCCAGCACGATGAACGGCAGCCCGAACACGCGCACGTAGGCGAAGTCCACGGCGGTGTCGAGCGCGTTCGCCAGCCCGCGCGTGATCTGCGAGAGGGTCTTGAAAACGCCGGAAACCGCGCGCCCCACGTTCTGTGCAGTTGTACCCATCAGAATCCCTTTATCTCAATCAGCTTGTACTTGGAGAATCCACCGACAACGCCGCTTGCCCAACCTCGTCTCCCCTCTCCCACCGACCAGCGGGAGCGATCGGGAGAGGGGCAGGAGGTGAGGGCCCTCGTGGACTCAAAGTCCGACCATCTACAGCGTGCATTGATCCATTCTACGCACCGCACGGGCCTGAGTTGCGGCATACCGGGACAGAATACCTACGCCACTCCCTGAGTTTACCGCGCCCTGCATGATGCAAAAGACCCGGATCGATACTATACTGGGAGCAGCACCCGGCTCGCCGCCGCAGGGAGGCAGAACCGTGTTCAACCGCTTTGCCATCGACAAGACCGTCACCACGGGCGATCTGCGCTTCCACTACCGCGACTGGGGCGGGCGAGGCTGGCCCGTCGTGCTGCTGCACGGGCTCGCCAGCACCAGCCACAGTTGGGACCTCGTCGCGCCGCTGCTCGTCGAGCATGCCCGCGTTATCGCGCTCGACCTGCGCGGGCACGGCCTCTCCGACAAACCCGACGAGGGCTACGACTTCGAGACGCTCAGCGCCGACGTGTTTGAGATCGCCAGCCAGCTCATGGCGGACCGGCCTGTCGTCGTGGGGCATGGCTGGGGCGCGAACGTCGGGCTGTGGATGGCGGCGCATGCCTCCGACGAGCTCGGCGGGCTGGTAATGGTGGACGGCGGGGTGATCGACCTTGAGGGCCTGACGTGGGATGAAGCCCAGGCGCGGCTGAGCCTGCCCGACGTCGATGGCACGCCGCTGGAGGCATACCGCGAGAACCTCGCGCAGCGCTCGCCGCAGGGGCTGGTCACGCCCGCCGTCGAGGCGGCGACGCTTGCCAGCTTTGAGGTTGACCTCGAAGGACGCATCGCACGGCGGCTGCCGGGCGATGCGTACACCCGCATCCTGCGCGCGCTGTGGGAAACCCGGCTGGAGCCACTGTACGAAGAAGTCGTGTGCCCCGTGCTGATCCTGCCCTGCCGCCGGGACGGCGACGAAGCCGCCGACCCGTTCAGCCGCAAGAAGGCTGAGGGCGTGCGACACGCCGTCCGCCTGATGCCAGACGTCGAGGTCCACTGGCTGGAGGACACCGTACACGACGCGCCGCTGCAGCGGCCCTACGGCGTGGCGGAAGCCATCATCCGCTTCATCCAGGAGCGGGTCTGACGCTGCGCCCACCACGACAGCACCTACCGATGCGACTTCCACTGCACAGACGCCAGCTCGTACTGATCGCACTGCTTGCCGCTGTGCTGGCCGCCTGCGCGCCCGCCGAGCTGGGAGAGATTATCCCGACGCGCACACCGCTGCCGCCGCCTACCGACACGCCGCCCCCGCCGACCGTCACGCCGACGACCACGCCCATCCCGACGCTGACGCCGACGCCCCGCCCGCAGGCGACCGCGACGCCCGAGTCGGCGCTCACGCGGCGCGGGCCGTGGCTCGTCTTCAACGCTATCCGGCAGGCCGACCCGGCCCGCCCGCATGGGCTGTTCGCCGTCAACGCCGACGGCTCCGCGCTGACCCAACTTGTCGAGGACGACGTGGTAGGATTTGCCGGGCAGGACGCCGCCTCGCCCGCGTCGGCGCGCCTGGCCTACGTCGCCGCGACGCGCGAGGCGGGCGCCATCCGCGAGCTGGCGCTGAAGATCGTCCGCGTGCCCGACGGGCAGGCTTACGAGGCGGCTTCGCTGCTGCCGCCGGGCTACCAGCCGCCCGGCCCGGCAGAGGCGGATGACGAGGCGCGGCTGGCGCTGCAGGCTGTCGAGATGCAAACGCCGCGCTGGGCGTCGGATGGCGACCATGTCGCGTTCGTGGCGCTGCGCGAGGGCCCGACCGCCGACGTGTACCTGCACAACCTGTTTACGCGCAGCACCGTGCGGCTGAGCACCGAGCCGGGGCACGCTGTCGATCCTGTCTGGTCGCCGGATGGCCGGTTTATCGTATACGGCGTCCGCCATGCAGAGGTGGAGCAGGCCGCGGCAGCCACCGCCGACGAGCTGCGCGTGGCCTGGACCAACGGCAGCGGCGACAGGCAGATCTACGAGCCGACGCGTGACGGCGAGCGCTTCTTCGGGTGGCTGGCGTATAACGTGGTGCTCGTGGCCAGCTACGCGCGTGACTGCGGGTACACGCAGCTCCGCGCCATCGACGTGGACAGCACCGTAGAGCGGGTGCTGTGGCCCGGTTTCTTCAGGCAGGCGGCTTTTGCCCCCGCCTCCGGCAGGGTGCTGCTCGAAGGCGGCGCGCTCAACCCCGCCTGCGAGGCGGAAGATGCTCCGGCAGGGCTGCATGTCGTAGGGGCGGAGGGGCCGCCGCAGGCCGTGGTGTTTGAAGACGCTCCCGGCCCGGTGCAGAGCATCCGCTGGGCGGAGACGCAGGGCGCGTTCACCGTGACGCTCGGCGAGTTTGGTCAGCCGCCGAGCGGCATTGCCCGCGTCACCCCTGCAGGCGAGTCTGCGCCCCTGGAGCGCCCGCCCGGTCTGCGCGCGCTCAACTCGCCCGACGGGCAGCTCATGGCCTGGTACGGCGATGGCTCCGCCGGACAGAGCGGCTTGTGGGTCGGCCCGCGAGACGGGCTACCCGAGCCTATCTACGACCAGTCGGTGAGCTGGGTGACGTGGTCGCCGGACAGCAGGGCGCTGTTCTTCATGCGCCCCGCGGGCAGCAGCGACCGGCTGGCATATGTGGCGCTCCGCCCGGCGTTCGCGCCCGTGCCGCTCACCGAGGGGCTGGAGGTGCGCGCCGCGGCGTGGGTCTTCAGGCCGAGGTGATGCCCTCACCCCTGGCCCCTCTCCCGATCGCTCCCTGCGGTCGCTGGGAGAGGGGGAAAGCGAAGACGGAGGCGAGAGGAACTCAATTCGAGCGGCTTCTATGCTACAATCTCGCCAACGATGAAGCGGACAGGAGATCGTGCGGATGGGCACAGTAACAGCACTCCACATCGGCAAGCGCAGCGGCATCCCCATGACGCCGCTGACCGAGGCCGACATCATCACCGATTATGGGGTTGATGGCGATCACAGCGCGAAGGCGGGCAGCAAGCGCCAGGTGCTTATCATGCCCGGCGAGGTGCTCGATGCGCTGGGCCTGGAGCCCGGCACGGTGAAAGAGAACATCACCACGCGTGGCTTCGACGTGATGTCGCTGCCGCGCGGCGCGAAAGTGCGCGTCGGCGGGGCGCTGCTCGAAGCGACAATTGAGTGCACGCCCTGCGGGCTGATGGATGACATCCGGCCTGGGTTGCAGGAAGAGCTGCGTGGGCAGCGGGGGATGTTGTTCCGGGTACTGGAGGGCGGCCCCGTGCGTATCGGAGACGCCGTTGAGCGGGTGGCAGACGACTAACGCGGCAGCCTCTACGTCGCGCCGTCGAGCAGCCGCTCGACCGCAGGCATAAGGTCGGCGTCCATGCGACCCTTCGTGACGAAGGCGTTGGCGCCAGCCTCCAGCGCGGCTTCCCGGTGCCGTTCGCTGTCGAACAGCGTCAGGATGATGATCGGGGTCTCGGGCCAGCGGGCCTTGACCTGGCGGGTCAGCTCCAGCCCACCCATGTCCGGCATCCAGAGGTCAACGATCATGAGGGCCGGCCGCCTGGTCCCGACCAGTTCGATAGCCTCATGCCCTGAGTCCGTCGCGGCGATGACCTGGATGCCCTCATACTCCCCGAGGAATTCCTGCAGAACCGCGAGGAATTTGGGGTTGTCGTCGACGATTACCACTTCATGTGTCATGGTGTCAATTGCTGCCGTGGTGACTGCCAAGATCGAGCCTCGCTTCCGAGATGACGCCTATAAACTAGCATGGTCACCGGGCAGGGGCTATGGGGGAACTACCTACTGTTGGGGCAGCAGTTAGGGAGGGGAGACAGCGCGGCGGCAGGCCGGAAGCCTGCTGCGGCATTACCTGCCTTCGGCGCTGATGACGTTGTTCTCGATTGCGAAGCGCACCAGCCCCGCAACATCGCGGATGTTCAGCTTGTCCATCAGGTTGTAGCGGTGCTTCTCCACCGTCTTGACGCTGATGGTGAGCATCAGGGCGATCTGCCGGTTGGTGTTGCCCTCGGCGACAAGCTGGAGGACCTCGCGTTCGCGCGGGGTTAGCTGAGCGAGCGCCGTTGGCGCGGCCTCACCACGCCGCACGTACTCCTCGATGTCGGCGCGCGGAAGCTGATCCGACAGGAACGTTTCGCCCTGGAAGACCCTGAAGATCGCCTCGATCAGCTCATCCGCAATGGAGTCCTTGAGCAGATAACCACGCGCGCCCGCCAGCAGCGCCTTGACGACGTAATCGCGCTGGTTGTGCTGCGAGAGGATGATGACGCGGGGCGCGTCGCGCAGCTCTGCCAGCCGCTCGGTCGCCTCGAGCCCGTTGAGGTGCGGCATGCTGATGTCCATCACGACGATGTCGGGTTTGAGGCTACGCGCCAGCTCGATGGCCTGGTTGCCGTTGTGCGCCTGCCCGACGACCTCAAGACCATCCTGCTCGTTGAGCAGCGCCCGCAGCGCCTCCCGTACGAGGTTGTGGTCTTCCGCAAGTAAGACGGTAATGGTTCTCATGTTTCATCCTTTGTGCACGGGATCGCCACCGTGATCTGCGTTCCGCGGCCCGGCGCCGACTGGATGGCGATCACCCCGCCGACGGTATCGACGCGCTCGCGCATACTGAGCAATCCCAGGCCATAATTCGGGCGGTCGGTTTGCTGGATGGCAGCAATGTCGAATCCGGCGCCATCGTCCCGGACGCTGATCCTGAACTCGCCGTCGCACGCCCATGCACGAACGAGCACCTGGTTCGCGCTGGCGTGGCGAGCGGCGTTCGTGAGCGCCTCCTGCACCACGCGGTAGACAGTCAGCTCCACGTCGGGGGCCAGCCGCATCCGCCCGGCCTCGTTTTCGAACGTCACGGGCAGATCGGTGCGCTGCGAGAAGCTGTCGCACAGCGACTCGAGCGCGGGGGCCCAGCCCATCTCGTCGAGCAGCGGCGGGCGCAGCTCGTGGGAGAGCGTTCGCACGTCCTCCAGCGTCTCTTTGATCAGGTCGTCGAGCAGGGCCAGCCGGTCCTGCGCGTCGGCGGCGCCCTCGGGCAGCGCGTTCTGAACCATCCGCATGCGCATCTTGGCGATGGACAGCGCCTGCCCGACCTCGTCGTGCAGCTCGCGGGCCAGCCGCCGCCGCTCCTCTTCGTGCGCGGCGGTCAGGCGCGTCGTGAGCTCGCGCAGCCGCTCGCGGGCGCGCACGTGCTGGCTGATGTCGCGGGCGATGCCCTCGATGGCGATCAGGTTGCCGTGCCGGTCGAAGATCGGCGTCATGCGCATCTCGACGTGCACGGTGTGCCCGTCTTTGTGGTGCCAGCGAATCACGCAGTAGCGGCGCGGCCCGTCAGGATCGGCCAGATCGGAGAACACGCTCTCGTAGACGGGAATATCCTCGATGTGGATGCTGCGGTAGTTCAGCCCGGGGTCTGCGTAATGCTCTTCGGGCGTGTAGCCGATGATCTCCGTCGAGGCGGGGCTGACGTACTCGAAGCCGCGCGCGTACGACCAGCGGAAGATCATGTCCGGCGCGTTCTCGGCGATGTGCTGGAAGCGTTCCTCGCTCTGCCGCAGGGCGCGCTCGGAGCGCAGCTCCGAGCGGACGGCACCGGGCAGGAGCGGCAGGTAGGGCAGGGCGCTGGGCAGCACGGGGATGTCGTACGCGCTCACGAGCTCGGCGGCCAGCTCAAGCTCGTCATCTCTGGCCAGCAGGACCAGCGGCGTCGCGGGCAGCAGGTCGCGGAGCCGTTCGACGAGCGCACTTCCGGCAAGGCCCTCAAATCTGAGGTGGGAGAGCGCCAGATCGTAACGTTCTACCGGGCGGGCTGCGGCACGGTTGGCGAGCTTTTCCAGCGTCGTGCAGTCTGTAATCTGGGTGATCTCGCAGCCAGCCAGGAGCGGGTCGGCCTGGAGGGCAGCGGCAATTTCACTTCCTGGCTGGTCAGGTGGGGCGAGCAGCAGGAAGTGTCGGAGTGGAATCGAGTTCATGGCCGGACACGAGGTCTGCTAGTTGCGTTAATGTGTTGTATTATAGGGTCGGTTGGTGCACGGTTGCAAGATTCTGGCAATGATGCTATTGATAGGCCTGTGGTCGACAGTGCAAACATTATTCCGTTGCGGGTCGTCCCACAACGACACGACGCACAGAACGGGTGTCATCATTTATCATGGTCAGCCTGGAAGCGCTCGATACACCGGCCGCTGAAACGAGCCGGAGTCACATCCTACTGGTGGACGACGACCGCGCCATACTGGAAGGTGTTGCCGACCTGCTCTCGCTGCACGGCTACGACGTCATGACGGCGGCCAGCGCGAAATCTGCGCTGAAAGTCATGCAGCAGCAGGTGCCCGACCTGGTGATCTCCGACATCATGATGCCGGGCATGGATGGCTATGCCTTCTATGAAGCTGTACGTGACAACCCCGCCTGGACCCCCATTCCATTCATCTTTCTGACCGCGCGCGGCCAGCCGACCGACGTACGGCGCGGCCAGTCGCTGGGGGCGGACGCGTACGTCACCAAGCCGTTCGATCCGGAAGACCTGCTCATCGCCGTCAAGGCCCGCCTGCGCAGAGCGCGGGACATCCAGGCAGCGGCGATGTCGGACGTCGAGAAGATGAAGAAGCGGCTCATCACGGCGTTCAGCCACGAGCTACGCACCCCGCTCACCATCATCTACGGCTACGTCAACATGCTGCGCGACGAACACGGCGACCTGCCCGAAGCCGAAGTCGACACCATGCTGGAGAGCATGCACCGCGGCACGCAGCGCCTCGTCGACCTCGTCAGCGACTTGATGCTGATGCTCCAGCTTGAGAGCGGAGTCGTCGAGCTTGAGATCGAGCTGGGCAAGGGCCGGATGTCGCTTCCCCGCATCGTCGAGAAAGTTGCGGACCGGTACCGGCGTGACGCCCAGGAGCGCGGCGTGACGCTCACCACCGAGATCGACCCGGCCCTGGCAGAGCTGCGATTCTCGCTGTACCTCGACGACGCACTCTCCCGCCTCATCGACAACGCGATCAAGTTCAGCCCGCAGGGCACCGGCGCGGTGCATGTCGCCGCCACCCGGAACGGCGGCGACGCGCGCATCGCGGTAACGGACAACGGCATCGGCATCGACCCGGCCAAGCTGCAGGTCATCTTCGAGCAGTTCGAGCAGCTTGACCGCGACCTGCTGGAGCAGCAGGGTGTCGGGCTCGGCCTGTCGCTTGCCCGGCGGTTGGTAGACCTGCACAGGGGCTGGATCGAGGTCGTAAGCCAGCCGGGCAAGGGCAGCACCTTCACCATTCACCTGCCGGCGAATTAGAACGCCAATCCTCTTCTGGCCTGCTCACCCCCGGCTGATGTCATGACACCGGGCTGCCCCGTCCCCCTCATCCCGGCCCGACCTGCGGTCGGTCCACCCTTCTCCCACTGGGGGGAGAAGGGGTTAGGTGGCTGTCCGGCGAGCGTGTCTCCCCACTCTTAGTGACCGCAGGTCGCGAGGCGCGCTCGCATGCCGGAGGGAGGGTTGGAGGTAAGAGCAGCGCCCAGCTTCTCACATCCGCTCTGTAGTCTCTGGATTTGTTACCGCGCTTCTGCCTTGCGGTACTGCTGCTGGTTCGAAGATGTCTTCTCGGTGGCCTCAATATCGCCGTCGCTTTGATTGACGTAGTGAAGGAACAGAGTTCCTAGTAGCAGTCTGTCATTCAGAGGAATACGCTTCCACTCGTACCCCTTGAACAGATCCCGTACTAAGAACTCTTCGCCGGGATTCAGGTAGGTCGTTTCATCGATTGCCTGCTGAAGAAGATCGTTTACGTTCAACAAGTATGTTCTCCTACTGATTTAGCATGATATTAACATGTATATTGACCACATTGTATGACTAGTCTTGCGTTATGTCAAGCCTGAGAGGAAAGATCCCCAGGGGAAGTCACCTCTCGTGTTATGATCGTGCGGCGGTGGTAAAATCATGCCGAGTCCGGGTGCCGTTAGGGCCAGGTAGCCAGAGAGCAGCCTCCATGAGAATTGACCAGGGTATGCCGAAAGTGCTCCAGCTTTACCTGGAGCTCAGCCAGTACCCGATCCTCGCACGGCGCATCCGCGAACGCATGCGCGAGGAGATCTTCGCGCGGCGAATCGTCGGGCGGGACGTGTTCGAGCAGGAAGTCCGCGACAAGGCCATCCACTCGCAGGTTCGCGAGGGCATCGTCAACCCGCTGGTCGAGGAGCCGCCCGACCAGTGGCGGGAGCGCATCGCACAGGTCCGCGAGCACCTGACGGATTTCTACTTCGCCTATAACCTGCCGCACGACCTGTTCGAGCGGATCGTGCAGGAGGTTGTCGCCGAGCGCTCCCCAAACCAGGAAGTGATCCTGTCTTTCAACCCGGAGCTAGCCCCGTGGGACCTGCTCTTCGCGCAGGGCGAGGCGTACGAGAACTACCCGCCCGAGCAGCGGGCGCACGTGCAGCACCACCTGCGCGAGATCATCGTCGTGCTGACCAAGGCGATGATCTCCGACCAGCTTTCGTTCGTACGCATCGCCCGGGAGTACATCACTATCCGCGATCTCAAGGAGATCCGCGCTCACCGCTTTGGCCGCGGCAAGATCGGTGGCAAGGCGGCGGGCATGTACCTCGCCTACAAGATCCTTCAGCGGCACGGCAAGCAGCGCGGGCTCAACCTCGAACGCTTCCTGACCATCCCCGAGTCGTGGTACCTCGCGTCGGATGTCTTCTACGACTTCCACGCGTCGAACGACCTGTTCCGCTTTATGAACCAGAAGTACAAGCGGCCCGAGGAGATGGTGGCGGATTACCCGCAGGCCTATAACGCGTACATGAACAGCAGCCTGCCCGGCGACATCCGGATGCAGCTTGAGCAGTTCCTGCGCGACGTGGGCAACGTACCGCTCATCGTGCGCTCGTCCAGCCTGCTTGAGGACAACTTCGAGACGGCCTTCGCGGGCAAGTACGACAGCTTCTTCCTGGCGAACCAGCGCTCGCTGGAGGAGAACCTGCGCGAGCTTGAACGGGCGATCATCAAGGTGTACGCCAGCACCATACGGCCTGAGGCGCTGATCTACCGCGACCGCATGGGTCTGACCGACTACGACGAGCGCATGGCCGTACTCATCCAGCGCGTCGAGGGGCAGCGGTATGGGCGCTACTTCTTCCCGGACATTGCCGGGGTGGGCTTCAGCTTCAACCCGTATGTGTGGAGCAAGCGTATCCGGCGCGAGGACGGGCTGCTGCGCCTTGTCACGGGGCTGGGCACGCGGGCTGTCGACCGGGTCGGCAGCGACTACCCCCGCATGGTGGCCCTCAGCCACCCCGAGCTGCGCCCGGAATGGGGCAGCCGCATGGTGCGCCATTACTCACAGCACCAGATTGACGTGATCGACCTGGAGGACAACGAAGTCAAGACTCTGCCGCTCAGCGCCGTGCTCGACAGCAAGTATCCGGCGCTCCCGGCCATCTTCTCGACGATTGACGAGGAACTCGTGCGCCCGCTGAGCCAGCCGATGCCGGGTCTGGACCTGAACAGCGCGGTCGCTACGTTCGACAACCTGCTGCTGAAGAGCGAGTTTACCGGCCTCGTGCGCGAGACGCTGGATATTCTGGAAGAGGCCTATGGCCGCCCGGTGGATGTCGAGTTTGCGGGGCGCATCGTCGCCACACACCCAAAGCCGTTTGCCCGCCTGTGCCTGCTCCAGTGCCGCCCGCTGAGCCAGCGCGCCGATACGCGCGCCGTCCAGATCCCGGAGGACATCCCCGAGGAGGACATCCTGTTCACCGCCCGCCAGCAGGTGCCGCACGGCTGCGTGGACAACATCCAGAAGATCGTCTACGTCGATCCGCGCGCCTACGCTCACATCCCCCAGCCGCAGCTCCGGCTTGAGATCGGCGAGGTGATCGGGCGTCTCAACCAGGCGCTCTCCGAGCAGAACTTCATTCTCATGGGGCCGGGGCGCTGGGGAACGTCTAACATCAAGCTTGGCGTGAAGGTGACATACGCCGACATTTACAACACCAAGGTATTGATCGAGGTTGCCTTTGCCGCGGGCGGCACCGTGCCGGAGGTGTCGTACGGCACGCACTTCTTCCAGGACCTCGTCGAGGCGCAGATCTACCCGCTGCCGCTCTACCCTGACGATCCGGAGACGGTCTTCAACGAGGACCTGCTTGCCTCGGCGCCCAACCAGCTCGCCAGCATCCTGCCTGCAGACGAGCGCTACGCGCCGTATATCAAGGTCATCGACGTGCCCGCTATCAGCCATGGCCGGCGGCTGACCATCATCATGAACAGCGAGGTTGACCGCGCCGTCGCGTTCTTTACCTCCCCCGAGCAGCGGCGCCGCGCGCGTGAAGCCACTGCGGCACCGGCAGAGGCCTGAGTACCCGCCCATGAGACTCCTCGAAGCGATCATCTACGCGTTCCGGGAGCGCGGCTGGCCCGGCAAGCTTACCCTGGCCGTCGTCGCGGCTGCGGTGCCCTTTCTCGGCTACTTTATCATCAAGGGCTGGGAGTACGAGATCAGCGTCCGGGTGCGGCATGGCACGGCCAACAAGCTGCCCGGCTGGGGAAACATTGCCAGCAAGCTGGCGCGCGGCGTGCTGCTCCGCCTGACGGGCATTCTGTACAACGTTCCGGTGATTATCACGCTGGTCGCCGCGCTGTGGACGTGGTTCGGGGTGCTGGCTCGCTACTTTCGGCAGGACGTACGCTCGCTGTCGCTGCTGGGCGAGATGCTCGCCGAGGGCGCGGGCTGGCGGCTGAGCCTGCTGGCGCTGGCCGGGCTGCTGGCACTGGCGGCGAACATCCTGTACTGGTCGGGCTATCTGCGCTATATCGAGACGAACCGCTACCTGGACTTCTTCGACGTGGTGACCAACGCCCGGCTGGCGTTCCGCAACGTGTGGGACGACCTGCTCATGGCAGTCTTCATGGCGGTGCTGGGGCTCGTCGCCGGGGGGCTGGGCAGCCTGGCGACGGCGGCGCTGGCCTCGACCGGGGTAGGGGTGGTCGTCGCGCCGATCGCCGTGCCCGCGTTTACACTGTCGTTCCTGAGCCTCGTCTCGGGCCACCTATACGGGCAGCTTGCGATCCGCACGCTGGGCCCGAGTCGGGCGCGCCTTACACGCGGCTCGTCGAGTGGAGTATAGGCTGTACGTTCAGTGTCGAAACTAGGACGTGTCTTGTAAGCGCTAAAACCCCCTCCACCCCTCCCCCCTTGCAAGGCTGACGAGACGACACTTCTGTTGTGACCCGCTTTCCCCCTCATCCCGCATCGACCCGCCTTCGGCGGCTCGCCGCACCCTTCTCCCACCAGGGGAGAAGGGGCCAGTTGGAGGCTTAGCGAGCGTATCCCCCTCGCCCCTTGTGGGAGAGGGGTGGCTCGAACGCGGCGCGTTCGAGACGGGGTGAGGGGAGACGGTAAAGCGGCACAGACCGATTCGGAAAAAGTGTCGTGACCTCCTCCTTGCAAGGGGGAGGAAAGAGCCGAGCGGCGGCCGGAGGTCGCTGCGAGGTCAGGAGGGAGTTCTGCCGCAAGTGGCACAATTCTTTGGCCCAGGGGTTAATCCGACGCCGGCTGCTTGCGGGCCGCGCGCGCTCCGACGCGCAGCGCGGGCGCAGGGGCGAGCCACAGCATGCTAATGGCGAAGCCAGCCGCCATGATCACCGCACCGAACACATAAGGCAGTGTCAGGCGCACGTCGAGCAGCGACCCGGCGAGCACCGGCCCCACGACGCGCCCCAGGCTCATGAATGAGTTGTTCAGCCCCATGGCCACGCCCTGGCCGCCCTCGGCGCGGCGGGACGTCAGCGAGGACACCGACGGGCGCAGCATCGAGTTGCCGATGATGAAGAACAGCGTCGTCGCGACGACTGCCCAGTACGTGTGCGCCAGTGTCATGAGCACGAACCCGACCGCGCTCACAAGCAGCGACGCGCGGATGATGCTCGCCTCGCCCCAGCGGCGGGTGAGCGGCCCGGTTAGCGCACCCTGGATGAACGCCCCGGTGACGCCGATCATCATCATGATCGAGCCCACGGCCTGCGGGCCGTAGCCGAAGCGCTCCAGCGCGTACAGGCTGAAGACACCCTCGAAGTTGGTGAGCGCGAAGCTGACGAGGAAGGCCATCACCAGCAGGATACCCAGCGGCCCGAACAGCGCCCGCCACATCTCGCGGAACTGCGGGCCGCGCAGGCTCGCGGCAGTTACGCGGCGCTCCGCGGGCAGCGACTCCGGCAGGACGACCGCGATCAGGATCAGCGTGAGCGTCGAGACGCCGGCCGCGACGAAGAACGGCGTCGAGAGCGAATTCTTGGCAAGCAGCCCGCCAATCCCGGGGCCGAGCGTCATGCCGACGCCCATCGCGGCCCCCATGATGCCCATCCCCGCACCGCGGTCTTCGTCCGTCGTGCTGTCGCTGATGTACGCCATTGCCGTCGGGCCCGTCGCCGCCGAGAGCATCCCCGCGAGAATACGCGAGACGAACAGCATCCACAGCTCGGTCGCCAGCCCGAACATCAACTGGCTGACCGCAAACCCCGTAATGCCCACGAGCAGGATCTTCTTACGCCCGAAGCGGTCGGAGAGCCCGCCCCAGATCGGCGCGAAGATGAACTGCATCAGCGCGAAGCTGGCCATCAGCAGGCCGAGCTCCCGCCCGCTGGCGCCGAAGCTGTCCACGTAGGAGCCGATCAGCGGGATGATCATGCCGAAGCCCATCATCACGATGACGAGGGTCAGGAACAGGATGATGATGTTCTTATTGCGTCGCATCTGAAGCATGCGGGTTTCCTCTTTAGGCGTTGCTCTGGATCACATCCCCGGCGTGCGCACGCTCCCGGGCGGGGCTGCACGTGAAGGCCTTCTCGATGACGGCCAGCCCCGCGATCAGGGTGTCTATCTCGCCGGGCTGCAGACAGGCCAGGTGCGCGCGCAGGCGCGCTGATGCAGCCTCACGCATCTCGCGGAGCACCACTTCACCCGCAGGCTGGATCTCGACAAGCACCATGCGGCCATCGTGCGGGGCGGGCGCGCGGCGCACCCAGCCGCGGGTCTCCAGCGTGTCGAGCATGTTCGACATACTCGGCAGGCTCACCCCGAGACGATCCGCCAGCTCACTCACCGGGCAGGAGGCCGCTTCGACCATCGTCAGCACGTAGTAGTGGGCGGGGTGCGCGATCTGGCGGATCTCCGCGAACAGCGCCCGCGTGACGAGCGGCAGGTCGTTCACCAGCCTGGCTACTGCGTACTGCGTCGGGTCACTCAAAACGGGCTCTCCTCCGAATAGTTAGGGCAGCTAACTAACAACCTGCAGATTATCGCCAAACTGCGGCCGCCGCGCAAGTATCCGGCCTGGTTTGCGGGGTTTTTTGCTCTGCGGAACCTTTTTGCCGGCGAGTGCGTCATAATCGGCGAAGACGACCTTGCTAGGATGATGAAACCTGTTGGAGGTTCACACATGGAGAAGTTAGTGCGTTCTAACAGCCGCCTGGTTCTGGCGCTGGTGCTGCTTGCCACCGTGGCAATGCTCGGTACGGCCTGTGCGCCACAGGTGGCGTCGGCGCAGGTTGGTACGCCAGGGGAGGTATCGCGTAACGTGATCACGGTCAGCGGGACGGGCCAGGCTTTCGGTCGCCCGGATATCGCCTTTATCGAGCTGGGCATCGACGTTGTCGACGGCGACGTTGGCGAGGCTATCGGCCAGGCGAACGCGACGATTGACGAGGTGCGCGAGGCTCTTATCGCCGCGGGCGTCGCTGAGGAAAATATCCAGACCTCGCAGTTTAACGTCTGGACTGAGGAAGTAGTGGACCCGCAGACGGGCCGCCCGCAGGGCGAGCGCCAGTTCCGTGTCATGAACATCCTGCGCGTGAAGGTTGAGAACATCGACACCGTCGGCGACGTGATCGACGCCGCGCTGGGTGCCGGTGCCAATACCGTCCACAACCTCTCGTTCTCCATCGACGATCCTGCGCCGCTTGAGTCGACTGCCCGCACCGAGGCGGTTGCCGACGCGCGCGCCCGGGCTGAGGAGCTCGCCGCGGCGCTGGGCGTCGAGCTCGGCGCCCCGGTTGGCGCGACCGAGACGCTGGGCGGAGGCATCCCGATCATCGAGCGGGTGGCCGCCGACATGGGCATGGGCCAGGCCGGCGGGGCCTCCATCAGCGAGGGCCAGCTCGCCGTGACGGTGCTCGTGAACGTGAGCTACCTGATCGAGCAGTAGAGCCGGCACCACATCTCAACACAGCAGGCGCCCCACGGGGCGCCTGTTTGCGTTCGGGGCCTGTGAGGTCCCCCGTGGGGTCACTTGCCAGACGAATCGGCGTTCACTACAATCTCTACAGGCCCATTCTCAATTATGGGCCGTTTATATTATCCAGCGCATTGACGGGCCATGTGCTGGCAACCGTACGTGAACTCCTGGAGGGATTCTTTAATGGTTATCCCTGGCCGCTCGACGGGCCCCGATCAGCATGACGGGCGCGATCTGGGCTCCGAGTGCTCGCTCGACGCGATGACGCTGCGCGGGCGGCTGGCGGATCGACAGGACAACGTGCTGCTGATCGACATCCGAAACCCGAACGAGTGGCAGAACGATGGGCGAATCGAAGGCGCGCGCTGGATCCCCATGTACGAGCTGCCGGGGCGGGCGGCGCGCGAACTCCCCGACGATACGGACATCATCCTGTACTGCGCGCACGGCGTGCGCAGCCGCGTGATGGTCCAATACCTCGGCCGCATTGGTTTCGACAACGTCTGCGATCTGGCAGGCGGCCTGCAGGCCTGGCAGCGTGCCGGGCTGCCGGTGGTCACTCGCTGAACTGGGGCTGCAACCCCGGGCGGCGGTTTGCATCTAACCCAGAGTGACACCGTAATAGAGGAGATGCGTTGTGAAGCTGCTTAATAAGAACCGGAACTGGCTGGTTGTACTCGCTGTGACGCTCATCACAGTGATGGTTGCGGGCTGTTCGAGCCCGGCCGCTGCTGAGGCGGTCGGGAGCGTCAAGCAGGTGACTCCGCAGACCATTGCCGAGCGGCTGCCGGAGGACCTTGCCAACGGCGTAATCCTGCTGGACGTCCGCACGCCTGAGGAGTGGGCGCAGGATGGGCATATCGAGGGGGCGACGCTCATTCCGCTGCAGGAGCTCCCCGACCGCGCGGCGCAGGAGCTGCCCAAGGACGCCGAGATCATCGTGTATTGTCGCAGCGGCAACCGCAGCGCACAGGCCGCAAGCTATCTGGTCGATGCGGGCTATGGTGACGTCTCGGACATGGGCGGCATCGCCGATTGGAAGGCAGCGGGTAACGAGGTGGTCTACGGGCCGTAGCGCTTGCCGGAATCCACATTAAGCGCTGTTTGAAAAGCAGAGATTGTTGA
>CAZDLX010000037.1:0-25518 GCA_964506005.1 uncultured Anaerolineae bacterium
GTGAGGCACACCCGCGCGGGCGTACAGCAGGCGCAGATAGTCGTAGACTTCCGTTACCGTGCCAACCGTCGAGCGGGGGTTCCGGCTGACGCCCTTCTGGTCGATGGAAACCGCCGGGCTCAGCCCTTCGATCTGGTCCACGTCGGGCTTGTCCATGCGGCCCAGAAACTGCCGGGCATACGCCGACAATGATTCCACATACCGTCGCTGCCCCTCGGCGAAGATCGTGTCGAAGGCCAGCGACGACTTGCCCGAACCCGACAGGCCGGTAATCACGACCAGCTTGTCGCGCGGGATCTCGACGTCGATGTTTTTGAGATTGTGCTCGCGCGCGCCGCGCACGATAATTCTGTCCTGTGCCATGCCGCTTTCACCCATCCACAGCCACTCAATAAGCTCGCGCTGTCATATCAGGTTCTGGCCGGTAATCGAACAGTTATTCTACCCCAACCGTATGACACTCACAAGGCCCATACCTTAGAATGTGCCAAGAATCCTGCCCCGAATCCTGCTGGCCGTGCGCCTGGCTGGCAGCCAGCCGGGGCGGGCGGTAGCATCACACTGAGCGCGCACTTCTGGCCCGCCTTCAACAAGAAGTGAGGACCCATGGCACAGGCTGTCCTTCCTCCTGCCGCAAAGCCCGACGAACGCCACAACCTTGACAGGGGGCGCTACCGCCGGGTCGTGTTTACCTTCGGGCTGATGTTCCTCAACGTATTGTGGTGGGAGGTCGTGCTGCGGGCAGTGGCCGGGCCGAGGCTGGTCGCGCGGGGGCGCTCGCAGCGCATCCGCCGCTACGCTCGCCGCTTCCGGCGGCTCGCCGTCGGCATGGGCGGCGTGCTGATCAAGCTGGGCCAGTTCGTGAGCGCCCGGGTCGATGTGATGCCGCCCGAGATTGTCGAGGAGCTGGCCGGGCTGCAGGATGAAGTCCCCCCTGAACCCATCGACGTGATGATGCAGGTCATCGAGGCGGAGCTTGGCGAGCCCGCCGCCGTCCTCTACGACGAGTTTGAGACGCAGGTGCAGGCGGCGGCTTCTCTCGGGCAGGTATATCGGGCGCGGCTGGCCGATGGCAGCCGGGTTGCGGTCAAGATTCAGCGACCGGGCATCGAACGACTGGTCGCGACCGACCTGCGCGCGCTGCAGGTCGTGGCAGGCTGGGCGATGCTGTGGCCTGTGGTCCGCAAGCGAGCCGATGTACCCGCCCTGCTCGACGAGTTTGCTGCCACGCTGTGGCAGGAGCTTGACTACGAGAGCGAAGCAGACCACGCGCGCCGCTTCAGAGAGCTGTTCGCCGACGACGTTCGCGTGTACATCCCGCGCATCTATCCCGAGCTGAGCACCCGCTGCGTGCTGACCATGGAGGATGTCACCAGCATCAAGATCGTTGACCGCGCCGCTATCGACGCGGCGGGCGTCGACCGCCCCACCGCGGCGCGCCGCCTGCTCGACCTCTACCTGCAGATGATCTTCGAGTTCGGCTTCTTCCACGCCGATCCGCACCCCGGGAACCTGTTTGTCTACCCGCTACCTCCTGACGCCGCCCAGGCGATGTACGGCGATTCCGTACCCCACCCCGGCAGGCCGTTCTACATCATCTTCGTGGACTTCGGCATGGTAGGTTATGTCAACGAGCGTGTGATGGGCGGCCTGCGCGAGGCGCTCATCGCCATCGGCACGCGGGACACGAGCCGGATGCTGCGAGCGTACCAGCAGCTCGGCGTGCTGCTGCCCGGCGCGGACGTGGAACGGGTGCAGGAGGCCGAGGTCGAGGTGCTGGACATGATCTGGGGGCGCTCCGTGCAGGAGATCGCCAGGATGCCGCGTGAGGAGATGCGCGCCATTGCGATGCGCTACGGCGACCTGCTCTACAAGCTGCCTTTCCAGGTGCCGCAGAACTTCATCTACCTCGGGCGCGCAGTGGGCATCCTGTCGGGCATCTGCACGCTGCTCGATCCGGACTTCAACCCGTGGGAGCAGGTCGCCCGGTATGCGGAGCGCGCCGTCGCGCGGGAGGCCCGCGGCAATCTCGGCGAGCTCGCCCGTGAGGCGCTCTCACTCGGGGGCCGTGCGCTCAGCCTGCCGCAGACCGCCCAGGAAGTCCTCAATCGCCTCCAGCGGGGCGAGATCTCCGTCCGCGTGACACCCGACGACGAACTTCACAAAGACCTGCTGCTCGTCGAGGGTGCCATCACCGGCCTGACACGTGCCGTGCTGACGGGCTCGCTGGTCATTGCCGGCGGCCTGCTCTACACGTCGGGAGAGACGGTGCTGGGCCTCACTGCTTTCGGGTTTGCCTGCCTGGCGTGGCTTACGGTGGCCTTCCGGCGCAAGCGCAGGCGCTGATCTGCCCGCCTGCCTGCGCCGCCGCCAGCTATGCGCGTGCGACGAACGGCGTTCACACATGTGACATTTGGAACTAATACCGCGCCCCTCATACCGCTATTCTGACAGTGTGGGCACATTCCGTGCAGAGAGAGGACTGAATTATGGTGCCTATTGAGCAGAACCCGACGATTGACCGGAAGGCCCGGGTTGCTGCGCCGCCTGTGGAACGCCGCTATCGCGAGCCCGTCGAGCGCATCCACGATTTCGAGGAGTGCGCAGTCTGCCTGACCGCCGAAGAGGCCATGCTGGAGGCCTCGCGCTGCCTGCACTGCCCCCAGCCGTCGGCCTGTGTCAAAGCCTGCCCGCTCGGCAACGACATTTCTGAGGCCATCTGGCTGATCGAGCAGGGCCGTTTCATCGAGGCAGCGGAGATTTACCGGCAGACGAACCCGCTGCCGGAGATCTGCGGGCGGGTGTGCCCGCCCGAGGCGAGCTGCACGACGAGCTGCGTGCTTTCCCGGCGCGGGCGCGCGCTGAACACCCGTGGGCTGGAGGCATTCGTCGCCGATTACCAGCGCAACACGGTCGGCGTCCCCCTGCCCCGGAAAGCCGAACCGACCGGCAAGCGCGTAGCCGTAATCGGGGCGGGGCCAGCTGGCATCGCCGCCGCCGAAGACCTCTGCGTGGCGGGCCACGACGTCACCGTGTACGACGCCGCACCGGCGGTTGGCGGGCTGCTCGTCTACGGCATCCCGAACTTCAAGCTCGACAAGGGACTGGTTGAGTGGAAGGCGGAGTGGCTGCGGGACCTCGGCGTCCGGTTCGTGCTCAACACGCGCATCGGCACGGATATCACCCTCGACGAACTGATCGAGCAGGAAGGGTACGACGCCGTCTTTCTGGGCACCGGCGCCCAGGTCGAGGCCAATCTCAGCGTTCCCGGCGAGAACCTCGCCCGTGTGCATAAAGCCCTTGATTTCCTCACCCGCGCCAACGTGCCCGATGAGATGCTGCCTGCCGACAAGCGGGCGCGCTATCGCATCGGCCATCGCATCGCCGTGATCGGCGGCGGCGATACCGCGACGGACTGCCTCCGGACTGCCATCCGGCTCGGAGCCGACGACGTCGTGTGCTACTATCGCCGCACCGAGGAGGAGATGCCCGGCAACGCGGTTGAGCGCGAGCACGCTATCGAGGAAGGCGCGCGCATCGAGTACCTCTCCGCGCCGGTTGCGCTGCTGGACCATGACGGCGACGGCGCGGTAGACCACATCCAGATGATCCGCATGGTGCTCGGCGAGCCGGATACCTCGGGCCGCCGCCGCCCGGTCCCCGTCGAGGGCTCGGAGTACGAGGTCGAGGTTGACGACGTCATTCTTGCCATCGGCTTCTGGCCTGACCCGCTGCTCGGCGAGACGACGAAGGACCTGGAGACGCAGAAGTGGGGGCTGATCAAGGTCAACCCCGAGACCGGCGAGACGAGCCGCGTCGGCGTCTTCGCGGGCGGCGACAACGTCACGGGTCCGGCGCTGGTCAACGCTGCGCTGGCTGCGGGCAAGAAGGCCGCTCGCGCCATCACCGAGTATCTGGAAGACCCCGAAGCCTTTGCGCTCCGCTAACAGACGCTAGCAGACACGCTTCTTGAACGGGTCAGGACACTGGCCCGTTTTTTGATTGGGCGCGGCTGCGCAGTAAGGCTACAATCATCCCGGTGACTACGCGAAGTAAGAGGGTTTCTACTGTGAGCACGGCGGAGGAGCGAATCAAAGAGCGCGCCCGCAACCTGGGCTTCTCGATGGCGGGGATCGCCCCCGCACAGCCCGCGCCGCGCCTGCAGGCCTACCTCGACTGGGTGCGCGCGGGGATGCACGGCACGATGGGCTACATGGCACGCGAGGACCGGGTCGCGCGGCGCCAGGATCTGTCCGTCGTGCTGCCGGGCGCACGCTCGCTGATCGTCGTCGCGCTGGATTACTTCACCCTGCGCCTGCCCGGCGAGCTCGCCAACGACCCGGCACGAGGGCGCTTCTCGAACTATGCGTGGGGCGTTGATTATCACGACGTGATGCTGGAGCGGCTCAAGGCGCTGGCAGAAACCATCGAGGTCGTCGGCGGCGAGGGCACTGCTACCCGTGCCTACGTCGATACCGGCGCGCTCCTGGAGCGCGCCCACGCCGAGCAGGCGGGGCTCGGCTTTACCGGCAAGAACACCATGCTGATCCATCCCCGGCGCGGGAGCTTCTTCTTCCTCTGGGAGATCATCACGTCTGCCGCGCTGGAGCCCGACCAGCCCGACCTCGATGCGATGCCCGGCTGCGGCACGTGCACGCGCTGCCTCACCGCCTGCCCGACAAACGCCTTCCCGCGCCCGTACGTGCTCGACGCGCGGCGCTGCATCTCCTACCTGACCATCGAGCACAAGGGGTTCATCCCGCGGGAGCTGCGGCCCCAAATGGGCAACTGGGTATACGGCTGCGACGTGTGCCAGGAGGTCTGCCCGTGGCAGCGGTTCGCGCAGCCCACGCCGTTTGCCGACGCGTTCGGCGCACCAGAGGCAGAACACGCCGCCCCGCCCCTCGCGGAGCTTCTCGCGCTAACCGAAGAGTCGTTCGCCGAGCGCTATGCACAGAGCCCCGCCTACCGCATCAAGCGCGACCGCCTGGTCCGCAACGCGTGCGTCGCCGCAGGCAACAGCGGCCTGCCCCGGCTTGCCGACCACGTCCTGCCGCTGCTCGACGATGCCAGCCCGCTGGTGCGCGGGCACGCCGCCTGGGCGCTGGGCCGGCTGGATGCGCACCGCGCGGCGGTCGCCGCCGCGCACCGCCGGGAGACGGACGCAGAGGCACGTGCGGAGATGCACGCGGCGCTTGCAGCGCCACCGGGTTAGCTCGCCTCGCAGGCCTCTGCGGACTGCACCGCTGCGACGACGCGCCCGCCGTTGATGAAACCGATCTGCCGGTCCACGATCTGCCCGCAGCCGTCAAACACGATGAGCGTCGGCACGGCGCGAACGTCGTAGCGCATCACCCCCTCGCGCCCGAACCCGGTCAGCGCGTTCACCCGGATGACTTTGGCCTGCCCTTCTAACTGCCTTTCGACCCCGTCCACGACGGGTTTTGCCACGAGGCAGGACGCTCAGGTGTTGCTGAAGAACTCCACGACGACCGGCTTCCCGGTCCTGACCACAGTTTCCCAGTCCTCGCCGCCAACGTCCGACTGCTGCGAGCGCAGCAGCAGGAAGGCTACCGCCAGCACGGTCAGCACAAGCACCAGAGTGCGGTTGGCCTGCAAAAAGCCGACAACGTTCTCCACGTACTCCATGAGACTCCTTTCATGCCGGCCTGCACGCCGGTCTATATATCAAGTTAGATGGTAGAATAAGCTGATCCGTTGTACCACAGCCCAATACGGGGAGAGATGCATGAAGAGCACCACCCTGCTGGCCCGGCAGCAGTTCGGCGCGAGCGCCGTAGACTACCTCACCAGCGACGTGCACGCGCGCGGCGTCAGCCTGCAGCGGCTCGTCGAGCTTGTGGAACCGCAGCGGGGCTGGCGCGTGCTCGACGTGGCTACCGGCGCGGGGCATACCGCCAAGGTCTTCGCCGCACAGGGAGCGCACGTGGTAGCTAGCGACGTGACGTTCGAAATGCTCACCACTGCCCGCGAAAACCTGCCTTCGGGAGCAGTCGCGTTCTGCCAGCACGAGGCTGCCGCGCTCCCCTACCCCGCCGGGAGCTTCGACTGCGTGACATGCCGGATTGCCGCGCACCACTTTGCCAGCCCCGCAGATTTCGTGAGGGAGGCGGCGCGCGTGCTCAAGCCGGGCGGTGTGCTCGCCCTTGCGGATAACATCGTCAGCGGTGAGCCGAAGGTCGCGCAGTTCGTCAACACCTTCGAGGAACTGCGCGACCCATCTCACATCTGGGCCTATTCGCCTGACGACTGGGAGGCGTTCTTCTTCGCCGCGGGCGTCGAGGTGACCCACCGCGAGCAAATCGAGAAGACACTCGACTTCGACGAGTGGGCCGCGCGCATGCGCGTCGAGGGCGCTGCGCTGGCCCGCCTCCAGGCGCTGCTGGTACAAGCTCCCGCCGACGCCCGCGAGTGGCTCAAGCCCCGGCAGGTGGGCCGGCGGCTGGTCTTCCGGCTCATGGAGGGCATCCTCGTCGGGCGGAAAGTGTAAAGCCCCCTTACGGTTTGCGACCCACAATCCGGGCGCTGTAGACGCGCGGCATGCCGGGCTGCACGGAAACGATCTCAGCGGCATCTGCCTTGTCCAGCACGGCGACGTCTACGAAGCCCGCCTCCCGCAGCATGGTGGTGTACAGCCCGGCGTCGATGGCACCGGTCACGCACTCCGCCCACCGGTCCACGTCGGCGCGCAGCTCGGGGCTGAACTCGCCCTCCGTCACGATGTCGCTGATCGACAGCCGCCCGCCCGGCTTCAGCACGCGGAACGCCTCGCGGAACACAGCAGGCTTGTCCGGCGAAAGGTTGATAACGCAGTTCGACATGATCACGTCAATGCTCGAGTCCTCGACGGGCAGCGCCTCGATGGTGCCCTGCCGGAATTCGACGTTGTCCGCACCAAGCTTGGCCTTGCTTGCTTCGGCTCGGGCGATCATCTGCGGCGTCATGTCGACGCCGATCACGCGGCCCGCTTGCCCAACCTGCCGCGCCGCAAGGAAGCAGTCGATGCCGCCCCCGCTTCCCAGGTCGAGCACCGTCTCGCCGGGCTTGAGCCCCGCAATCGTGACCGGGTCGCCGCAGCCCAGCGAAAGCCCGGTGACGCCGGCGGGCAGATCTTCGAGCAGCACCGGGTTGTAGAGCGTGTCCGGCCCGCAGCACGAGGCTGATGTGTCCGCCGGGCCGCAGCAGGATGCCGCACCCTGCGTCTCGGCCAAGCTGCCATAGCGCTTCGCCACTACGTCGCGCACGTCGTCATACTGGCTCATGTGATTCCTCCGACTACATTGACGGCTGTCGATATTTCGTGATAAAAAAACACACCGCACTGTGTGAGAACGCGGCTACTCGCCACTCAGGTCGATGTCGTCTAGCAGGACCACGTTCTCCGCGTAGTCAGGCGCGAAAGACGACACAAGCGCACCGCAGCACACCACCATACGCTCCTGGTTCAGCGTGTAGAAGCGCTGCCGCCCCTCTTGCCGCACCTCGACGAGACCCGCTTCTTCAAGCTTTTTGAGGTGGTGGCTCACGGTCGGCTGGTTGACGCGCCCGCCAAGCCTGTCCACCACGTCGGACACGTTAAGCCAGACGCAACACAGGTGCTTCATGATCTCCTGCCGCGTCTCGTCGGCGAGTATCTTCGCGAATTCCACAGAGTCCAGCATCATGCCGTGATTATATCGATTTGCGTCAATATGTCAAGCCTCTGCAACCGCGCCGCCCCGGCGCCCGTTAGAAGAGTATAAAACCTCTCTCTTGTGGGGCTGTGCGGTGGTGAAAGGAATCCCGATGCGTTAGAATCCAGACCGGTGCCCGTACCGGGCGCTACGTATTTTGGCAACTGTCACGACCGTGTGGCGAGAGCCAGGGTGAGGGAAATCGTCATGAGAACTTCATTTGAACGCAGACGCTGGGGCTTGCTCCTCGACATCCTCTCGGAGATCAGCGACGTTGAGCGGCAGCTCGTCGTGCAGACGGACACCCCCGGCGTGTTCGTGCCCGACGACCTGCTCGCCCGCTGGGAAGACACCTTCCAGAGCGGCGACGAGCTTGAGGAAGTGGGCGTCTCAGAAGAGATGCTGAGCATCCTGCTGGACTTCGACTTTAATCTGGAACTGCTCATCGACATCGTGCCGACGGAGACGTACGACAAAGAGACGTACATCCGCGAAGACGAGGTGTGGCAGACCATCCGTGAGCTGGCAGAGTGGACGCTGATGCGCATCACGGAGCAGAGCATCCCCGAGGACGTCGAATTCAGTCTGAACTAAGTGAAGGCTGAATTCCGTTCCGCCTGAACTGATACGCCCGCAGGCGATGGATGGCGAGGGACACCCCTCGCCTTTTTATTTTTCCGATAAAGTTAGTTATTATTGTCAGACGCTCGACCCAAAACGCGGGCCACGAATTCTGAAGGGTTTTTTGTCGATGCAGGCTACACCCAAGACCTACTACATCCGCACCTGGGGCTGCCAGATGAATGAGGCGGACTCCCAGCGGCTGGCCAGCGAGCTGGAGCGCTTCGGGCTCGCTTACACCGACGACGCCGACTCCGCCGACGTGATCGTGCTGAACACCTGCGTGGTGCGCCAGAGCGCCGAGGACCGCGTTTACGGGCGGCTCGGGCAGCTCAAGGTGCTCAAGGAGCAGCACCCCGGCAAGATCGTCGGGCTGATGGGCTGCCTCGTCGGCGTGCGTGACGACCTGCCGCTGCGCCGCCGCTTCCCGTTTGTGGACGTCTTCCTGCCGCCGAGCGAGCCCGCCCCGATGGTCTCCTTCCTCGAAGACCGCGGGCTGGAGCAGGAGATCGTCGAGCAGCAAGCGGAAGAGCTGGCGCGGCGCTATGCGCTGCAGGACGGCGACCTGATTATCCCCGACCACGAGCGGGGCCGCTTGGTCAGCGCCCACATCCCGGTCGTGTACGGGTGTTCGCACGCCTGCGCGTTCTGCATCATCCCGTTCCGGCGCGGCGTCGAGCGCAGCCGCAGCATCGGCGAGATCGCTCGTGAAGCACGCTCGCTGGCGGCACAGGGCGTCGTGGAGGTCACGCTGCTCGGGCAGATCGTCGACCGCTACGGCAGAGACATCCCCGACGGGCCCGACCTGGCAGATCTGCTGCACGTGATCCACGACGTAGAGGGCATCGAGCGCATCCGCTTCCTGACTTCGCACCCGAACTGGATGACGGACAAGCTGCTCGACGCCGTCGCCGGGCTGCCGAAGGTCATGCCGCACATCGAAGTGCCTATCCAGGCGGGCGACGACGAAGTTCTGCGCCGCATGAAACGCGGCTACACGCAGCAGCAGTACCGCGACCTCGTCGCAAAGATCCGCGACCGCATTGACGGTGTGGCGATCCATACCGACATCATCGTGGGCTTTCCCGGCGAGACAGAAGCGCAGTTCATGGAGACGTACCGGGTGCTCGAAGACCTGAAGCTGGACAAGGCGCACCTGGCGATGTACAGCCCGCGCCCGAAGACTGTCTCCGCGCGCACGATGGAAGACGACGTCCCGGCGGACGAAAAGAAGCGCCGCCTGCTGCTTCTCGACGAGCTGCAGAACCGGGTGATGGGCGAGATCAACGCCCGCTTCCTCGGTCAGACGGTTGAAGTGCTGGTCGAGGACGAGCACCGCGGCAAGTGGCGGGGCCGCACCCCGCAGAACAAGCTCGTCTTCTTTGAGGACGACGCCGACTGGCGCGGTAAGCTGGCCAGTGTGGAAGTCACCTGGACAGGGCCGTACAGCATGCAGGGCCGCCTGCCGGGGCGCGCAGTATCCGCCGCGCCTGACGAGCTGATCGTCGTCTCTGCAGACTGAGCGCCGCACAGATTCGCCGTTCATCTATGTCAGAACCCCCTCCCAACCTCCCCCTTGCAAGGGGAGAGGAGACGGGGTTCGCAGTGTGAACGCCGTCAGAGGGGGTTTTGCTCAATACTACCTGCTCTTGAGACGCTCCCTGAACGCCGCGCCTCGCGACTAACATCCATGACGCATCATCGCGGGGCGCACGGGCGTGCGCCCCGTTGCAGTCCCCGCCTCAACTCACTACAGTCAGAGAGGTTAGCCACGCAACGAAGGGATAAGCGTTGACACTGCTCCTGCTCATCCGGCACGCGCAGAACGACTGGGTGCAGACCGGGCGGCTGGCCGGCTGGACGGCCGGCGTCCACCTGAACGACGAAGGGAAGCGGCAGGCGGAAGCCCTCGGCGAGCGCCTTGCAGCCGCAAAATTGCAGGCGGTATACTCTAGTCCACTGGAACGGGCGGTCGAGACAGCCGCGGAGATCGTGCGGCACTACGCCGGGATGGACCTCAAGATCGAAGAGGGAGTCGGCGAGGTCCGGTTCGGCGATTGGACGGGGCAGAAGCTGCGGCGGCTGCGCCGCCGGCGGTTGTGGGAAGGCGTCCAGAACGTGCCGAGCCGCGTGCGCTTTCCCGGTGGCGAGAGCTTCCTGGAGATGCAGTTCCGGGCTGTCGGTACGCTGGAGAGGATCGCGCAGCGGCACCCGGATGGCCCGGTAGCAGTGGTGTCCCATTCAGACGTGATCAAGGCGATGGTCGCCCATTACGCCGGGATGCCTCTCGACCTGTTCCAGCGGCTGGTCATCTCGCCGGCTTCGATCTCGATGATTGGCCTGAGTCGCGGGCGGCCGCACATCCTCCGCGTCAATGATACCAGTCACTACGAGCGCCGCCGGGATGAAGGCGAGGCGCGTGAGTGATGATTCCGGGCGGTATGCGCCGCGACATAGAGCGGGCGGGACACTATGCCAGATGACATTCAGCTTGACTCGGTAAGCTTCATCACGATTGGAACGATTGGCCCGCCGGGCCAGCGCGTCTTCCACCTGCAGGCGGGTGACGACGACACGCTGCTGACGCTGACAATCGAGAAGTTCCAGGCGACGGCTATCGCCGACAGCATCATGCAGCTTCTGGCCCAGCTTGAGGAGCAGTACAACATCCATACCGACGACGTCGACGCAGCGGGTTACGACCTCGACCTGCGCGAGCCGATCCAGCCGGTGTTCCGGGTGGGGCAGATGGGGCTCGGCTACGACGGCACGAACGACCTCGTGTACCTGATTCTGAGCGAGCTCGTGGACGAGGACCCGGCAATCGATCCGCGCACGGCTCGCGTCGGCGCGACCCGCCAGCAGATGCGGCTGCTCGTCGACCACGCGCGTGAGATTGTCGACCAGGGCCGCCCGATCTGCGGCAACTGCGGCCAGCCCATCGATCCGGATGGGCACTTCTGCCCCCGGAGCAACGGCCATCGCCAGCCGGCGGCCTGGGCGTAGTGTGAGGCAAGTGGAGGCCAAGAAGAGGGTAGCAATTAACGGTAGATGAGTGAAATCTCCATCGACCAACCAGACTTCAACACGGAGCAGGCGCTGTCGCTCCTGGAACGCGGCAGGATCGACTCGCTGCTGGGTCTCCTCCCGTGGGGGTCAAATCATACGTTTCTGGTCACAGTGTCAACCGACGAACACACGGCGCTGGCTGTGTACAAACCTCGACGCGGGGAGCGCCCGCTGTGGGATTTCCCGCACGGCACCCTCTACCAGCGCGAGCGCGCCGCGTTCCTGCTGAGTGAGGCTCTGGGCTGGGGCATCGTGCCGGCGACAGTGCTCCGCGGCGGGCCGGAAGGCATCGGGAGCGTGCAGTGGTTTGTACCGCACGACCCCGAACAGAACTACTTCACGTTCGGCTCGCAGTACGTGGGGCAGGTGCGCCGCATTGCCCTGTTCGATCACATTATCAACAACGCCGACCGCAAAGCGGGCCACTGCCTGCTGGACGCTCACGGGCACATCTGGGCCATCGATCACGGCGTGTGCTTCAACGCCCAGCCCAAACTGAGGACGGTCATCTGGGATTTCGCGGGCGACCCGATCCCGCTGGACCTGGCCAACGACCTGGCAGCCCTGTGTGACACACTCAACCGGCAGAGCGCGAACCATCCCATTGGGGAGCTGCTCGGGCGTCGTGAGCTGGATGCGCTCAAGCAGCGCGTCGAGTGCCTGGTCGAGCAGGGGACGTTTCCGCACCCGAGTGCGGGCCGCCACTACCCCTGGCCTCCGGTGTAGGCCCCTACCCCTCGCCGCCACTGGCGCGTCCGTCGATAAGTGCCCAGTACAGCGCCTCGGCGTTCGTCGCGTGGAGCTGCTGTACGATGCCGTTCAGCGCGATTGGACTCTTGCCGCAGCTCTCCAGCGCGATCTTCCGCAGCGCATCCGGGCCATCTCCCTGCTCGACGATCCGCTCGACCCGCTCGCGAAGCGTGCGGAGGTAGTACAGGTCTTCCTCGATACGCTCCTGAACCTCGCCCCGCAGAATCACTTCGCCATGGCCCTGCACGATAGCCTCAAAGCGCTGAGGGCGCAGCGTCTCCAGCGTGTCAACGGTGTCCTGCCAGCTCCCATCGGCGAAGAACGGGAGCGGCATCACGGCATCCCCGGCAAACAGGATCGCCTCGTCCTCGATGTAGCAGGTGATGCAGTCGGGGCTGTGCCCTGGCGCGTGGGACAATGTGAGCCGTACGCCGCCGAGTTCCAGGGGCAGCGGCTCGCCGTCGAACAGCAGATCGGGCAGCCGGATGCGCACCGAGGCAAGCTCCCGCGAGGTCTCCTGCGCTACCTCAAGGCCCGCGCGTCCCGGCCCGTCGAGCAGGTCCCGCGTCAGCCGGTGGCTCACGACCTGCGCCGCATCGAAGAGACTCGCGCCGTAGGTGTGATCGGCATGGTAGTGGGTGTTAATCAGATAGCGAACCGCCAGGCCATGACGCCGCTCGACGAAGTTGATTATCTCCCGCGTCTCGACCGGGAACGGCAGCGTATCGATCACAATGGCCCCGGCAGGCGTGAGGATGGCGCTCGCCGTTACCTGCGCGTAGAGCTCGCTGGTGAAGACGTAGATATCTTTAGCAATCAGTTCACGGAGCATAGGGTCGTAGGCCGGTGGCCTTGATAGGGTTATCCGGGCGGTCAGGGAAGGCCAGGGCGGCGGTCTCCCGCCCCAGAGCCGCATCGAGCATAGCATATCGGTCTTGCAGGCTGCAAACCCGCAGGGCGGGTAGAGAAAAGAAAAGCTCCAGGCGTGTGGCCTGGAGCTCTCTCGTAAAAGGAGCCTACCATGTGGTGCGGACTTGCGTCGTAGAGTCCCACTTGTTTAGGTGGGCGCGGCGTCACCGGTCTCAGCGTTGGCTCTAGGCCGCGCATCGACCTGTGAACGCCGGGTTCCCTACGTCGTAACTGTTGGCTCTAGTCCGAAGTACACACAGCCACATGGCAGGGCAATTCGAATCTACCATACCCCCAATCGGCGCGCAAAAACTGCGGCGCGGAGGAATGGCAGAACGACGTTAGAACACCAGCTTACCCCGCGCCTGCCTCTCTCCCGCCGGCGAGTCTGATGTGAAGCTCCTCAAGCTGCTGCGGGTCCACCTCGCTCGGGGCTCCCGCCATCAGGTCGGCGGCGCGCTGCGTCTTGGGGAACGCGATAACCTCGCGGATGTTCGGCTCGCCCGCCATCAGCATCACCAGACGGTCGATGCCGGGCGCGATACCGCCGTGTGGCGGCGCGCCGTACTCGAACGCCTCGAGCATGTGGCCAAACCGCTCGCGGGCATCCTCCACGTCGAGGCCGATGAGAGCAAAGATCTTCTCCTGGATCTGCCGGTCGTGAATACGGATGCTGCCCCCTGCGACCTCATAACCGTTGCAGACCAGATCGTACTGCTCACTGCGCACGGCGCCGGGGTCGGTGTCGAGCAGCGGTACGTCCTCCCGCCTAGGCGACGTGAACATATGGTGCGAGGGCTCCCAGCGCTGCTCGTCCTCCGCCCACTCGAACAGCGGGAAGTCGAGGATCCAGACAAAGCTGAGTACTGAGGGATCGGCCAGCTCCAGCCGCCGCCCGAGCTCGGTGCGCAGCTCGGAGAGCGCCTCGTTCACAACCTTCGGCTGGTCCGCCACCATGAGGATCAGGTCGCCGGGCTGCGCCTCGACCTTCGCGACGAGTGCAGCCATGACCTTGTCGTCAAAGAACTTGGCGATGCTCGAACGGACGGAGCCATCCGCCTCGACGGCGATAGTGGCGAGGCCCTTTGCACCGGCGTCCTTGGCGATGCTCTCCAGTTCCGCTATCTGGCTGCGGCTGTACCCGGCGAGGCCCGGCGCGGCTAACGCGCGGACGCGCCCGCCGCTCTCCACCGTGCTGCTGAACACGCGGAAGTCGCTCCCGGCGACGATGTCGCTGATGTCGGCAATCTCCAGCCCGAAGCGCATGTCGGGGCGGTCGGTGCCGAAGCGCTCCAGCGCCTCGGCGTGGCTGAGGCGGGGGAACGGCTTGGTGGCGACGGTCTTGTCCGACACAGTCTCGACCATGCCGATCATCAGCTCCTCGATGAGGGTGAGCACGTCTTCGCGCTCGACGAAGCTCATCTCCATGTCGAGCTGCGTGAACTCGGGCTGGCGGTCGCCGCGCTGGTCCTCGTCGCGGAAGCACCGGGCGATCTGGAAGTAGCGCTCGTAGCCGGCGACCATAAGGAGCTGCTTGAGCTGCTGCGGGCTCTGAGGCAGGGCAAAGAACTTGCCGGGGTGGACGCGGCTCGGCACGAGGTAGTCCCGCGCCCCCTCGGGCGTGCTCTTGAACAGGATCGGCGTCTCAATCTCGATGAATCCGCGCTGGCTCAGGAAGTTGCGGATGTACAGCACAGCGTTGTGCCGCAGCAGCATGTTGTGCTGCATGCGGTCGCGGCGCAGGTCGAGGTAGCGCCACTTCATGCGGATCTCCTCGGTCGGCTCCACCTCACCGCTGATCTCGAACGGCGGATTCTTGGCGGGGTTGAGCACCCGGATCTCGTCCGCCACGACTTCGATCTCGCCCGTCGCCATATCCGGGTTGACAGCCTGCGGCAGCCGCTTCTGCACGGTCCCCGTCACCTGGATCACAAACTCATGGCGCAGCCTGTTCGCAATCTGGTGGCTCTCCGGCGAGTGGCTGATGTCGGCGACGACCTGCGTCACGCCCCACAGGTCGCGCAGGTCGATGAAGATCAGGCCGCCGTGCTCGCGCCGCCGCCGGACCCAGCCGGCGAGTGTCACCCGCTCCCCGGCGTCCTGTGCTCGCAGTTCCCCAGCATTATGAGTCTTTAGCATGTTCACCCTCTCGTCAGAGCAGTATGGATGCCGGTCAACAAAAAACCGCCCGGCGTCGGGACGCGGGCGGCAGCCTGCCTGGTAACGGCGATCAACGCCGGTGGCGCTGCGCCTGACCGCGCCCGCAGGGCCAGAAGTTCGGATTAAGGTCAATGTCGCCCCGGTACCTGCCTCCGGAGCGGGCGCGCCAGTCGTGTATCATCGTTCAATCCTGCACACTGTCCGCAGATTGCGCGGATTGTAGCATAGGCAAACACGGCAAGTCAACCATCGTGCCTGTGAACTTCAGGGCGACGTCAACAACCGGGAAGAACGGCAACCGGCGCGGCACTTCACATCCCCTCTCTGTGGCGCGAGACGGGAGGAAGACGTTTCCTGCAGGAGCGCCGGAAGGGGTAAGGTTATCACCCCTGCGCCAGCAGCTCTCGCCCACGCTGGATGTCCTGCTGGATCTGCGCGACGAGCGCCTCGACGCCGTCGAACTTCTTCTCCTCGCGCAGCCGCTCGACGAAGTTGAGCCGCACCTGCCTGCCGTACAGGTCGCCCGAGAAGTCAAGCAGATGCGCCTCAACGGTCGTAACCGGCTCGCCCTCGAACGTCGGGCGCAGGCCGATGTTCGTCACGGCGGGGTACTCCGCATCGCCCACCGTCATCCAGCCGGCGTAGACGCCACGCGCCGGCACGGCAAGCTCGGGGGGCACGTCGAGGTTCGCCGTCGGGATGCCAATGGTACGCCCGCGCCGCGCGCCCTCGATCACCTCCCCGGTGACGAAGTGCGGCCTGCCCAGCAGCCGGGCCGCCTCGCGGACCTGGCCCGCGGACAGCAGGTCACGGATGCGGGTACTGCTCACGCGCTCGTCGCCGGCATCCATCAAGTCCACGACCCGCAGCTCAAAACCTTTTTCGCGTCCCTGCTCTGCCAGGAAGCTCACGTTGCCCTCGCGCTGGTAGCCCATCGCGAAGTCCTCGCCGACCCACAACGATGCCATCTTGAGATGCGTCAGCAGCCGGTCGACAAAGTCCGCCGCGCGGATGTGGCGCACTTCGTCGTTGAACGGGTGCGTGACGACGAGGTCAACGCCCAGCTCACCGAGCAACCTCGCCCGGTCGTCGGGCAGCGTCAGGTAGAAGCCGGGCTCGAAGCCGCGGATCACCATCTGCGGGTGCGGATAGAAGGTGAGCACCACCGGGATCTGCCCGGTTGACTTGGCATGTGCTACCAACTGCTGGATGAGGTACTGGTGCCCCCGGTGGACGCCGTCGAACACGCCGATCGTCACCACAGAGGGCCGGACGAATTGGGCTTCAGCCAGTGAGCGGATGTGCTGCATAGTCCCCTCAAGCTAATCGAAATGTCGTGGTGTGGCGTTACTGCTCTACGAACACCTTGCGTGGCTGCCAGGCGTTGGCCTGCAGGTCCCCTTCCAACACGGCGACGAATCGGCCATCCGGCGCGTAGGCGCGTGCCAGGCCCGGAAATACCGGCTCGCCCCCAAGCGCCATGCCGTTGCCGACCAGCCGCAGGCTCTCCGCGTCAAGCTCGATCTGCGGCGTGCCCTCCAGGGCACGGTCAGCCGGCAGCACGAACTCCTGCCACGAGCCGTCGGCGAATGCAGCCTGGAGCACCGGCCACGGCACGGCATCCGCGTCGCGGAAGCTGCCGCTTGCCGTCCGGGTGAGCGCGGCGAGCATCGCGCCGGTGCCAAGCGCCTGCCCGAGGTCGTGCGCCAGGCTGCGGATGTACGTCCCCGGCGAACACTCGACGCGCAGCGTCAGATCGGGCGGCTGAAAGTCTACCAGTTCCAGCGCATAGATCTCAACCTCCCGCGCCGGAAGATCCAGCTCCTCGCCTGCCCGCGCCCGGGCATAGGCCGCTTTGCCACCCACCTTCACCGCCGAGTAGACGGGCGGCACCTGCTCGATCGAGCCGCGGAAGTCGCCGAGCGCCGCTTCGACCCGGTCTACCGTCAGCGCCGTAGGCACCGGGCGCTCCTCGACAACCACGCCCTCGGCATCGTAGGTATCGGTGGCAATGCCCAGCCGCACCTTTGCGACGTACTCCTTGCGGGAAGCGGTCAGGTACTCAAGCAGGCGCGTCGCTTTGCCAAGTGCCAGAACCAACACACCGCCCGCCAGCGGATCGAGCGTGCCCGCGTGCCCGACACGGCGCTCGCCCGTGCCGCGGCGCACCGCCGCGACGACGTCATGCGATGTGGGGCCCGGCGGCTTGCTGACGTTCAGAAGGCCAAAAGCCACGTGGCTAAGCCCCCTCCACGGTCCGCTCGGCGACCTGGGCCTTGAGCCGCGCCACGATGCGCTCGACGACGTCCTCCAGCGAACCCTCGACCAGACAGCCCGCCGCGAGCGGATGCCCGCCGCCGCCGAGCTCCAGCGCGAGTGCCGCTACGTCGAAACCGGGCTTGGCGCGAAAGCTGATATCGATGAGGCCATCTGTGCGCTCGGTAAACAGCGCCGAAATGCGCGCCTCGTCAACCGACAGCAGCAGGTTCGAGAGCCCCTGCGCCTCGACGTTCAGCAGATTGCGCGTCTTCCGCTCGCCGAGCGGCAGCGTCGTCCAGATAACGCCGCTCTCCAGCTTCATACGCTCCAGTGCAAGCTCCCACATCTGCAGCGAGGCGAAGGTACGGCTGTTCATCACGCGTTCGATGATGCTGGCGAGCGGCGCGCCCGACTCGACCAGACGCGCCCCTACCCTGAGCGTCTTTGGTGTCACGCCAGGGATGGAGAAGCTGCGCGTATCGCCGACCAGGCCGGTCGCCAGGCAGGTCGCCACTTCGCCGCTCAGCGGTGCGCCGAGCTTGTCCACCACCTCGACGAGCAGTTCCGCCGTCGCCGCGGCGGCAGGCTCGACGAGGTTGAGGCTGCCGTATTCGAGGTTGGTGACGTGGTGGTCGATGTTGACGAGTGGCACGTCGCCCGTCACGAACGTCGCGAATGCGCCGAGCCGCTCCGGGTCACTGGCATCCAGCGCCACGGCGACATCAGGCGTGAAGCCGGCGGGCATCTCCCGGCGGATCAGGTCGCAGCCCGGCAGGAAGTGCAGGTCGGCGGGGATATCGTCGTCGACCAGCGGCACAACTTCCTTGCCGAGCGCCAGCAGGGCATGCGTAAGCCCCAACGCCGAGCCGATGGCATCGGGGTCGGGGCTTATGTGCGTGGCAATGGCGATCCGGCTCGCACCTCGCAGGGTGCGGGCGACCTTACTCAGAGTCGTCGTCATCCGGCTCGACATCCTCGTCTTCGGCGGGCGGAATCTCGATCGAGTCCAGAAGCTGCTCGATACGCTGTGCCTGCTCAAACGTTTCATCCCACTCAAAGCGCAGCTCAGGCACGCGGCGCAGGCTCAGGTTGGCTCCCAGCTCGCGCCGCAGGAAGCCGCTGGCATTGTCAAGGCCGTCAAGCACTTCTTCGCGTTCCTCTTCCCCGCCCAGCGCGGAGACGTAGACCGTCGCGTACATCAGCTCCCGGTCAACGTCGACGTCCATGATCGTGACACCCTGCAGGCGCGGATCCTTGACCTCGAACTGGATCAGGGAGCTCAGTATCTCCTGAACGAGCTCGGCGACGCGTCCTTGCTTCTTGCTTGGCATAACCGTTCCTATCGCTGCGAACCGGGCCAGCCTACGTCACGCGCTCTCGCACGGTAAACTGGATGATATCGCCTTCCTGGAAGTCTGTGAAGCCGTCGATGTTCAGACCAAACTCAAAGCCGGTCCGGACCTCGCGCACGTCTTCCTGGAAGCGCTTCAGCGAGGATACTCTCCCCTTATGCAGCACGCGGTGATCGCGCAGCACCCGTGCCTGCGAGTCGCGACGGCCTTCACCCTCACGCATATAGCAGCCGGCTACCTTCCCGATACGCGGGATGGTGAAGACCTGCCGCACCTCCGCCGTGCCGATAACGCGGTCCTCGTAGACCGGCTCGAGCAGGCCTTCCAGCGCCGCCTCGACATCCTCGATCAGCTTGTAGATGATGTCGTAGCGGCGGATTTCCACGCCCTCGCTGTCTGCGCGGCGGCGAGCCGCGTTGTCAACATCCACCTGGAAGCCGATGATGATCGCATCCGACGCAGAGGCCAGCATCACATCGGACTCGTTGACATTGCCGATATCGCTGGCAATGATGTTAACCGACAGCTCGTGGTCGTCCTCGGTGACGCTCAGGCGCTGCAGCGACTGGACGATGGGCTCGATGGAGCCCTGTACGTCCGCCTTGAGGATGATGGTCAGTTCCTTGGCCTCACCTGCCTTGAAGCGAGCGTACAGCTCTTCGAGCGTCATCGGCTCGCGTGCCGCGCTGCTTGTCACTGCCTCGTCGGCGCGCTGATCAATGATGGCGCGGGCTTCCTTCTCGGAGCTGACCGTCTCGAACAGCGTACCGGCGGGGGGCGGCTCGTTCAGGCCCATGATCTGCACGGGCGTCGAGGGCCCCGCCTCCTTGACCTGCTCGCCGAACTGGTTGAACATCGCCTTGATGCGGCCGTAAGCCGTACCCGCCAGCACGGTGTCGCCGCGGCGCAGCGTACCGTTCTGGACGAGCAGCGTCGCGATCACCCCGCGATTACGCTCCATCTCGGACTCGAGCACCGTGCCGCCGACCTTGCCCTTGGGGTTCGCCTTGATGAACGTATCGTCGGTGACGAGCAGGATGGCCTCCAGCAGGTCCTCCAGGCCTTCGCCCGTCTGCGCGGAGACGGGCACCACCATTGTGGTGCCGCCCCACTCATCCGGGACGAGGCCCAGGTCGGCGAGCTGCTGCTTCACAGCCTCGGGGCGCGCCTGCGCGCGGTCCATCTTGTTCAACGCAACCACGATCGGGACGCCTGCGGCGCTGGCATGGTTATAGGCTTCACGCGTCTGGGGCATCACGCCGTCGTCGGCGGCGACGACGAGCACGGCAATATCCGCGCCCTGAGCGCCGCGCGCGCGCATGGCCGTAAACGCCTCGTGACCGGGGGTGTCCAGGAAGGTGAGCAGACGCCCTTCGTGCTCGATCTGGTAGGCGCCGATATGCTGGGTGATACCGCCCGCCTCGCCCGCCGTCACGTTCGAGTGGCGGATGCGGTCGAGCAGGCTCGTCTTGCCGTGGTCCACGTGACCAAGCACGGTGACGACCGGGGGCCGGTCGACCATGTTCTCGGGCTTCTCGCCCTGGTAGAAACGCCGCCAGACCTGCGCCTCTTCGGGAGCGATCTCGGCTTCTTCGGCCACGGCCGCTTCAGGCTGCGGCTCAAAGCCCATCTCCGCCGCGACGATAGCGGCGGTTTCGTAATCAATCTGCTGATTGATACTGGCCATGATACCGTTGGCCATCAGCTCTTTGATTACGTCAATCGGACTGGCCTCGATTAACTCGGCCAGCTCGCGCACGGTCAGGTAGTCAGGGATAACGACCCCACGTTGCTGTGCTGCTTCTGTCATACGCACCTCCACTCAATGCCTATCTATTCCGGAGGGAGTGTGCCGACGAAGCCTTAACAGCTTCAATCACATAATCAGGGCACGCTCCCTGTGCTCAGTTCAACCGAGTCATCATGTTTCATTCTCGGCCCGAGGCGCAAGCTGCGCCCCGTGCGCGCGGATCTGCCCGCGCTCTTCCTCCGTGAGCGTTGTTCTCAGCGCCCGGTTCAGGGCGTCCGTGCTGGCCGCCTTCTCCCAGCACGCGGGGTTGTCGCACAGATAGGCGCCCCGCCCGGCGAGTTTGCCGGACGGGTCTATCTGCACGCCCGCGTCGGGTGTCCGCACCAGCCGCGTCAGCGATCTCTTAGGGTTCACCTCGCGGCAGATCACGCACGTCCGCTGCGGTTGGTGCTTCCGCCTAGTCACCGCTGTCAAGCTCTGGCTACTCCTCGAGATCGCTCCACTCGTCCTTCCAGCTCTCACGCTTGCGGCCACCCTTGCGGCGGCGCTTGGCGACGACGCGCCCCACTTCCTCGTCGAACACGAGCTGGCGGCGGCGCTGCTTCGAGCGCTGGCGAGCCTCATCGCTGTCCTCGTCTTCGTCCTCAAACTCGTCGAGGAACACCGGCTCCTCCTCAGCCTCAGGCGCGAGGCGGGCTGCCTCCTGCTCCTCAGCTTCGTAGGCGTCAAGCTGCGCGCTCGCAGCCGCGACCTCTTCCTCAGTGTACGGCTCGGCGTCTGCCACGGCGGCAGTCTCTGCCGACTCGGGCTCGCCGGCACGCTCGCTGCGCATCCGCTCGATGAGTGCCGCACGGCGCGCACGGGCGTAGTCATCCTCGGCCTTCTTCGCCGGAACTGCCTCTGGCGGCGCTTCCGCCTCTACCGTGTCAGCTTCCGCGTCAGGCGCGGTTTCGAGCGTCGCTTCGGCCTCCGGCGCATCAGCCTCGGCTGCTTCGGTGGCTTCATCTTCGGCCACCGCCTCTGCGGCAGCTTCTGCCTCGGGCGCGGCAAACTCGATGTTCTCGATCATCGTTCCGACGCTCTCGATCCCCGCTTCGTCGAGGCCGGCCATCCGGCGCAGGCGCTCAGGATCGAAGTAGTACTGCTCCATCACCTGCCCGACGTTGCCATGCCCGGCTTCATCCAGCGCATTGTAGACGCGGAGCGGCAGGTCCGTGTCCTCGAGCGGGTGCTCGTAGGCCGCTGCAGGCACGCGATTGCGAGCCTCTTCGAGACGTGCGCGTACTTCCACGCGCGACTCTTCACGCAGCTCGACGCGCTTCGACTCGACGGTCTTGACGAGGTTGGTCATGACCTCGTACTCCTCTGGCATGATCGGCCGGTTCTCGGCCTTCTTTGCCAGGGTGTACTCGACCTTCTCCACCATCTCGGCGACCTGCTCGGCGAGCGGCGCCAGCGCCTGCTCTTCGCGCAGGTGACGCACGGCGTCGGTTGCCGCCTCGGTGACGCTCTTAATGTCGATGCGCCAGCCCGTCAGCTTGGCGGCGAGGCGGGCATTCTGCCCTTCGCGGCCAATTGCCAGCGAGAGCTGGTCGTCGGGCACGACGACGGTCGCCGTGCGGCCCGCCTCAGGGTCGTCGTCCAGGAACACAGCGCTTACACGCGCCGGGCTGAGTGCCTTCGAGATGAAGTCTGACTGCGAAGCGCTCCACTCGATAACGTCGATCTTCTCGCCGTTGAGCTCCTTGACGATGCTCTGGATGCGCACGCCGCGCATGCCAACACACGCCCCGACGGGGTCCGCGCCGGGCTGCAGCGCCGCGACAGCGACCTTCGAGCGCGCGCCCGGCTCGCGGGCGATGCTCTTAATCTCGACCGTGCCGTTGTAGATCTCGGGCACTTCGTATTCCAGCAGGCGGCGCAGCATGTTGCGATGCGTGCGGCTAAGCACGATCTGCGGCCCGCGGTTCGAGTTGCGGACCTCCATCACATAGGCGCGCACCTTGTCGTGCATGCGGTAGCGCTCGCCCGGCTGCTGCTGGCTGCGCGGCAGGATCGCTTCGGTGCGGCCCAGCCCGACCGTCACCACGTCCCCGTTGTCGCTCTGCACGGTGCCGGTGACGAGATCGCCGACGCGGTCCTTGTACTCCTCAAACTGGGCGTCGCGCTCGGCTTCGCGCATCCGCTGCAGGATAACCTGCTTCGCGGTCTGCGCGGCGATGCGGCCAAACCCGGCGGGTGTGTCCTCGACCATCAGGGTGTCGCCGAGCTGCACGTCGGGATCGTACTCCCGCGCCACCTCGAGCACCACCTCTGTCTGGGGGCTCTGGACCTCCTCGACGACTTCCTTCTCGACCCAGACCGTCGGCTCGCCCGTCTTCTCGTCGACGTGCGCCTCGACGTGCTGCGCAGAGCTGACGCCCTCGTTCCGCCGGTACGCTGAAACCAGCGCAGCCTTCAGCGCCTCAATGATCACTTCCTTGGGCAGCTTGCGCGTCTCGGCAATTTCGTTAAACGCCAGAACTAATTCTGTCTTCGCCATTGCAAAGCGACTCTCCACTACTGTCCGATGGATGCGGCCTCTCGGCTTCGCGTCCCCTGTGCTCTCTCATTATGCGGTTCAACAACGAAACGTGGGGAGCGCCCACGTTTCAAAGGAAGACCACTATTCTTCGCCCGACGCCCACTATTATAGCATGTGCACGGGTCAATGGCAATAGGTGTACACGCGCAAAGCCAGCCTGTCACCGGGCGGCAGGGAGCGTACAAACATGGATAGACGATGCCCTAACAACCTCCCGTGACAACTCTCAACAGCCTTCATGACCTATAGCACTGTTATAAACCAATTAAGACCAATACGATATGGATTAGTAGGGCCGTTGCGACACAATCCATATGCTCAACCATTCTGGAGAGATGCATACCACATGGCAGGAACGATTATCGTTGACCAGGTCCGCTGTAAAGGCTGCGGTCTCTGCGTGACCGTCTGCCCGCAGGGGGTGCTTGCGCTTGAGGAGGAGGTCCTCAACGCGAAAGGCTATCACCCCGCCGCCCTGGAAGACCCCGAGGGAAAGTGCACAGGCTGCGCGGTCTGCGCCGTCATCTGCCCCGACGTCGCCATCACCGTCTACCGGGAGCCCCGCCCGCAGCGCCGCGCTCCAGCCCCGGCCTGAGAACTCCGGAGAAACGATAACATGGCAAGAGAAATGCTGAAAGGCAACGTGGCGATCGCCGAGGCGGCGCTGCGTGCCGGGCTCGAAGCGTACTTCGGTTATCCCATTACCCCCCAGACCGAGCTGCTCGAACACCTCTCCAGGGAGATGCCGCGCATGGGGCGCGTCTTCCTGCAAGCCGAGAGTGAAGTCGCCGCCGTAAACATGGTCTACGGTGCGGCGAGCGCCGGCGTGCGCGTCATGAGCTCTTCGTCAAGCCCCGGCGTCAGCCTGATGCAGGAGGGGCTGTCTTACATCGCCGGGTCCAACCTGCCCTGCGTGCTGGTCGACATCATGCGCGGCGGGCCGGGCCTCGGCAACATCCTGCCCTCACAGGGCGACTACTTCCAGATGACCCGCTCCGCAGGCCACGGCGATTACCGCCCCATCGTGCTCGCGCCGGCTTCCGTGCAGGAAGCCATCGACTTCACCGTCCTGGCCTTCGACCTCGCCGAGAAGTACCGGCACCTGGTGTACGTGCTGGCTGATGGGCAGGTCGGGCAGATGATGGAACCTGCCGAGCTGCCGCCGCACCAGCCGATCAAGGAGCGGCCCGACTGGGCGCTGACGGGAGCCAAAGGGCGCGACAAGAACATCGTGAGCTCGATCTACCTCAAAGCCGAGGAGATGGAGCAGTACAACATCATGATCCAGGAGCGGCTGGAGGTCATCAAGGCCAGCGAGCAGCGCTGGGTCGAGCACGAGACAGAAGACGCCAGCCTGCTGGTCGTCGGGTTTGGCACGGCGGGCCGCATCGCGTACTCGGCGGTCGAGGCCGCACGCGCAAAGGGGCTGAAAGTTGGCCTGCTGCGCCCGCAAACGCTGTTCCCGTTCCCCGAGGACCGGCTTTCAGAGCTGGCAGACAGCATCCAGGCAGTGCTGGTCGTCGAGATGAACGCCGGCCAGATGCTCGAAGACGTGCGCCTCTCCGTCGGCGGGCAGATCCCGGTCGACTTCTACGGACGGATGGGCGGCACAGTGCCCATGCCGGACGAGATTCTCGACGCAATCGAGCGCACGTATGCCAAAATCAGCCCGCGAGAGATCGCGTGACGAGCGGTAGGAGATTGAACGGCTCATGATTGCACCACCTGTGATTTCCCCGAACGGGATGGAAGTCGTTTACACGCGCCCGCAGGCGTTGAGCAGCGTCGATACCCACTACTGCCCCGGCTGCACGCACGGTGTTGCCCACCGGCTGCTGGCAGAGGCACTCGACGAACTCGGCCTGCGCGAGCGCACGATCCTCGTCGCGCCGGTTGGGTGCTCGGTGTTCGCCTACAACTACTTCGAGGTCGATGCCTGCGAGGCGGCGCACGGCCGCGCCCCGGCGATGGCTACAGGCGTGAAACGCGTCAACCCTGAGAGCGTCGTCGTCACCTACCAGGGCGACGGCGACCTCGCCGCCATCGGCACGGCGGAGATCGTCCACGCCGCCGCCCGCGGCGAGAACATCACCACGATCTTCATCAACAACGCGATCTACGGCATGACAGGCGGCCAGATGGCCCCCACCACCCTGCCCGGCCAGCGCACCACCTCCTCGCCGGACGGGCGCGACGTGGAGCTTGTCGGCTACCCGATCCGCATGAGCGAGATGCTCGCCACACTGCCCGGCGCGGCCTATGTGGTGCGGCGCTCGCTGCACGACGTCTCAAACATCCGCAAGGCGAAGAAGGCCATCCTCACCGCGCTGAAAGTCCAGCTTAATGGTCTCGGCGTCAGCATGGTCGAGC
>CAZDLX010000038.1:0-24945 GCA_964506005.1 uncultured Anaerolineae bacterium
CGAGATCGAGGGCGAGATGGGCGACTCGCACGTCGGCCTGCAGGCCCGGCTCATGAGCCAGGCGCTCCGCAAGCTCTCGGGCGCGATCAAGCACAGCAACACCGCGATGATCTTCACCAACCAGCTTCGCATGAAGATCGGCGTGATGTTCGGCAACCCGGAGACGACGAGCGGCGGGCGCGCGCTGAAGTTCTACGCCAGCGTCCGGCTCGACGTGCGCCGCATCCAGGCGCTGAAGCAGGGCGGCGAGGTCATCGGCAACCGGACGCGCGTCCGCGTGACGAAGAACAAGGTCGCCGCGCCGTTCCGCGAAGCCGAGTTCGACATCATGTACGGCGAGGGTATCAGCTACGAGGGCGACGTGCTCGACCTCGCGACGGAGCTGGGCCTCGTCGAGAAGCGCGGCGCGTTCTTCCGCCTCGCCGAGTCGGACGAGCTGCTCGGCCAGGGCCGCGAGAACGCCAAGCTCTTCCTCAAGGATCACCCGGAGATCGTCGCCCAGCTCGACCAGGGCATCCGGGCGGCTTACAGCCTGGCGCCGCTGGTTTATGCCGGCGTCGATGGCGCTGACGAGGACGAGTAGGCCGCGGCACCGCGAAGATTGTCTGGCTCTTCGCCCGAGAGATGTTCGCGACGTGACAAGAGTAGTTGTATAATAAGCGAAATCAAACAGGATGAACGGGTTGGCGCATACCACGCGCCGGGCTGGGCTTCTGTAAGCTTTCGGGCAATTAACCCCTCTGCCCGGGTTTATCCGGGTAGAGGTAGGATCGTAAAACTGGATGATGACAGGCGCCGCCGCGCCCTTTGGCCTGGCGGATCGCAGCGCCATTCAACTGAATCGGTCATGGCCCTGTCTCTGATTGGAGTCCGGGCTCTTTGCACACAGCTACGCTCACCGTAGCTGACGTAAAGCTTTGCAGCTTCAGCAGCCGTGGTATTGCCACGGCTGCTGTTTATTTTCATACGACCAGCAATCCTCCGGCATCCCTGAGTGATGGGTAAGCAGATGGCAGGCAAGATCACGGCGCTCGTCGCGCAGAAGCGCAACAAGGAGCGGGTCAACGTCTACATCGATGGCGAGTTTGCTTTCGGGCTGGCGCTGATTGAAGCGCTGAAGCTCCACAAGGGGCAGACCCTCACCGACGAGGAGATCGACCGGCTCAAGGCGCTCGACGAGGTGGAAGTGGCGCACGAGCGCGCGCTCAACCTGCTCTCTTACCGCCCTCGCAGCACCGACGAGGTACGCCGGAAGCTGCAAGAGAGCAATAAGTTCAGTGAAAATGCAGTAGACAAAGCACTCGAAAAGTTGGAGCGGGCCGGTCTGTTAGATGATGAAGCATTCGCCCGCTACTGGGTGGAAAATCGTGAACGGTTCTCACCGCGGAGTGCTCGCGCACTCCGCCACGAGCTGCGCCAGAAAGGCGTATCCGACCGAGTCGTGGAAGACGCTGTTACCAGTCTTGACGAGGAGGATGCCGCCTACAGGGCGGCTCAGGCGAAACTCAGCCGTTACGCCAATGCTGAAGAGGACGAGTTCCGCAAGAAGCTTGGCGGCTACCTCTCCCGGCGGGGTTTCTCCTACGGCACCGTACGTGATGTTCTGGATCGTATCTGGAACGAGATCCATACCCAGACCAACTCACTATGATACCATGACAGTGGGGAGGCTTGACGAATGGGTATTGAATGGATTGCGGCTATTGCCGCACTGATTGTGGGTTTCGGCGTGGGCGCTGGCGCTGCCTACGTCTGGTTCAACCGCGCTGAGCATGCGAAGCGCGTGGCCAAAGAGCAGGAAGCCGAGAATATCGTCGTCCGGGCACGGCATGAGGCAGAGACGTACACCCGCCAGGCGCGGGATGAGATCGCCGCCGAGCGTGCTGAGCTCGACAAGGAGATGACGCGCCGCCGGGCGGACCTCAACCGTGAGGACGAGCGCCTCCAGAAGCGGCGAGAACAGCTTGACAACCGGCTGGAGAAGCTGGAAGAGCGCGAGCAGCGCCTGAACAAGCGCCAGAGCGCGCTCGACCGGCAGCAGAACCAGCTTGAGGAGCTCAAGACCGAGCGCATGGCGGCACTGGAGCGCGTCGCCGAGATGAGCCGCGACGAGGCCCGCTCGCACCTACTGGAGCTCGTCGAAGAAGAGACGCGCAACGACATGGCCCGTAAGATCCGCGAGGTCGAGGACGAGCTCAGCGCGGAGGCCAACGAGCGCGCCCGCGAGCTGATCGCGCTGGCTATCCAGCGTGTGGCCTCAGACTACGTGTCGGACGTAACCGTTTCTGTTGTGTCGCTTCCCAACGACGAGATGAAGGGCCGCATCATCGGGCGCAACGGGCGCAATATCCGCGCGTTCGAGCAGGCCAGCGGCGTGGACGTGATCGTGGACGATACGCCCGAAGCCGTGACGATCAGCAGCTTCGATCCGGTGCGGCGTGAGGTCGCCAAGCGCGCAATGAACCGGCTCGTGCTGGACGGTCGCATCCACCCGGCGCGTATCGAGAAACTCATCGAGACGTCGCAGCAGGAGGTCGAGGAAGCGATCAAAGAAGAGGGCGAGCGGGCAGCCTACGACGCGGGCGTCGCCGGCATGCACCGCGAAGTCCTGAAGATGCTGGGCCGGCTGAAGTTCCGCACCAGCTACGGGCAGGAGCAGCTCGCCCATGCCGTCGAGACGGCGCGGCTGGCGGGCGTGCTCGCCGCCGAGCTCGGCGCGAACGTCGACATCGCCAAGATGGGCGGCCTGCTGCACGACATCGGCAAGGCGATGGACCACGAGATCGAGGGCACGCACGCGAAGATCGGCGCGGAGTTCTGCCGCCGCTACGGGGTGCCCGAGGCCGTGGTGAACTGCATCGAGTCGCACCACCACGAGGTCGACCAGGAAGTGGTCGAGGCGATCATCGTCGAGGCTGCCGACGCGATCAGCGGTGCCCGTCCCGGCGCCCGTCGTGAGAGCCTGGAGAGCTACCTCAAGCGTGTGCGCACGCTGGAGGATATCGCCAATTCGTTCGAGGGCGTCAACAAGAGCTACGCACTCCAGGCAGGCCGCGAGGTTCGCATCATCGTGAAGCCGGAGGACATCGACGACCTGGCGGCGATCCGCCTCAGCAAGGGCATCGCCAAGCAGATCGAGGAGACGATGCAGTACCCCGGCCAGATCAAAGTGACGGTGATCCGCGAGACCCGCGCCGTGGACTACGCCAAGTAGCGTCTGGCTGTATCAGCACACTATACAGAGAGGGCCGCCCGCACGGGCGGCCCTCTCTGTATTCCACCGGCTGCACCCTGTATAATGAGCATGATATTCCCCCGCATACAGGAGGCGCCAGCATGACGACGTGGCATGAGCAGGATGAGTGGTGGGAGGCGATCGCGCCGGTGCTGTTCGGGCAGCGTGCCTGGGCGCTCGCCCCGCAGCAGGTCGAGCAGGTGCTCGCGCTCGCGGGGATGGAGCCGCCGGTCCGCGTGCTGGACATGCCGGCAGGCGTCGGACGGCACGCGCTGGAGTTTGCGCGGCTCGGCTGCACGGTGACGGCAGTTGACCGCACCGCGGCCTACCTCAACCGGGCCCGGGCGCAGGCCGAGGATCTGGGGCTCAAGATTGAGTTCGTCCAGTCCGACATGCGGGCATTCGAGCGCGAGGGCGCGTTCGACCTGGCCGTTAACCTGTTCACATCCTTTGGTTACTTCGACGACCAGGCGGATGATCTCCAGGTTCTGCGCAACTTCTACACGTCGCTGCGCCCGGGCGGCGTGTTTGTCATGGACATGATGGGCAAAGAAGTGCTCGCACGGATCTTCCAGGCGCGTGATTGGCGCGAGCTTGAAGATGGCACGCTGCTGCTGGAGGAGCGCAAGGTCCAGCAGGACTGGTCGTGGATGGAGAACCGCTGGATCCTCATCCGCAATGGCGAACGGCGCGATTTTCCGCTGTCGCACCGCCTGTACGGCGCGACAGGCTTGAAGGCCCTGCTCCAGCAGGCGGGCTTCCAGAACATCCGCATGTACGGGGACCTCGGCGGAGACGCTTACGACGAGCGTGCCCGGCGTCTCATCGCCGTGGCCCGCCGGCCCGATTAGCCGGCGCTTCCGCCTCACAGCCCTATGATCAGCCGCGCCAGCGTGAAGTAAATCAGCAGGCCGGTTGCGTCGACAAGCGTGCTCATCACCGGGCCGGAGATTACCGCCGGGTCGACACGCAGCCAGGCAGCGATGATCGGCAGCAGCGCACCCATGATGTTGGCCCACAGCACAAGTGCCATCAGCGATACCGCAACGGTTAGCCCCAGCTCCTGAGGCATCTGCCACAGCAGCGCCATGATGAAACCGGCAAGGCCCATCAAAGCGCCGATCAGCAGGCCGGTCAGCAGCTCGCGCACCAGTACCTTCCACACGTCGGAGAGGCGCACCTCGCCGACTGCCACCGCGCGGATCATCGTGGCGGTGATCTGGTAGCCGGCGTTGCCGCCTGTGCCGATCAGCAGCGGGATAAAGACCGTCAGCGCGACAACCTGTGCAAGCTCGTCCTCAAAGAGCCGCATGACGGTGCCGGTGAGGGTCGCGGTCAGAAACAGCAGCAGCAGCCAGCCGACGCGCTTGCGAACCATGCCCAGGATCGACGTGCTCAGGTAGGTATGCTCCAGCGGGACAGAACCGCCGAAGCGCTGCACGTCCTCGGTAAACTCGTCCTGCAGAATGTCGATCACGTCGTCGTGGGTGATAATGCCGCGTAGCCTGCCCGCGTCGTCGATGACCGGGATGGCGAAGAAGTCGTACTGTGACACGACCCGCGCGACCTCTTCCTGGTCAGTCGTGACCAGCACCGAGATCACGTCGGGGTCCATGATATCCTTGATACGGCGCTGCGGGGAAGCGGTAAGCATGCGCCAGGTCGGCACCACGCCGATCAGCCGCCCGCCGCCGTTCACGACGTACAGGTAGCTGAGCGTTTCCACTTCGAGATCAACGCCACGCATGTAGTCGAGCGCCTCTTCCACCGTCCAGCCGGACTGCAGCCGGGCGATGCGGGTGGACATCAGGCGGCCCGCTGTGTCCTCCGGGTAGGCGAGCAGCGCCTCGACCTCCGCCGCTTCGCGCGGCTCCATGAGGTCGAGCAGTTGGTCGGCCAGCCGCTCGTCAAGCTCGGAGAGAACTTCGGCGGCGTCGTCTGTGGGCAGCGTCTCTAGCAGATCGGCGACCTGGTACCCCGGCATCGCCTCGACAAGCTCGCGGGTGATCTCCGTGAGCGTTTCGTCGAGTACCTCTGCGGCAACGTCGGCCTGAAGCAGCTGGAAGATCTCGACACGCTGCGGCTCGTCGAGGAACTCCAGCATGTCGGCAATGTCAGCCGGATGCTGTTCTTTGAGATAGGCTAGTAGAGTCGTGAGGTCGCGCGCGTCGAGAAGGCTCTCAACACGCTCCTGCATTTCCTGCAGGACGGAGTTCTGCCGAGACGCCATGGTCAGCGCTCCTTTCCACTACCAGGGTAGCAGGAGCGCCGCCAGGCCTACCAGCGAGGATTACTGGACACAGCCCCTGCCAGAGGAGTTCGGTTTATAACGTATGTCCCCTTACTGGGAGGCTTGTCGTCCATCGTTCTCCATACTCAATACTTGGTCGTCCAGCGCATAAGTATAGCACAGTTTTGAGGTACGGTGCCCACCTGCCGTGGTATTATCCGTCCCTGTGCGAAAATTGACGTTTGTGCGTGGGAGTGTTATACTGCCCTGTGAGCTTGATTTCTCATGATCCCTGCTATAGACTCAAACTCGGACAGCACATCGCCACGCAATTACTAGGCGTTCCACGGCGCTCGAATCCGCGCGTTCGTCGCACAGAGATGTGCATCTGGCTTCGCTGAATTACCCTGCTCTCTAGCCTGGGAAACCCATCACCGACCAACCAGTACTGCACGAACCCTGCCTGTGCTTAATAATCCCATAGGGGTTGCGACCGGATCCGCTGTTCTCAGCCGGATCGTGCAGGCCATTCTGCCGGTTGACCAGTTTCCTGTGTGCTGTGGTGCAGTGTCTCCGAGCATCAGGTAGCGGCCTGTCCACACCACCGGGTGAGTTGTCCGGAAAATCAGGCGCTGTTGTGACATAATGGATCTTCGACGAGTGACTTTCAGACTAGGACAAAGCGGACCGGAAGTCGGGCAGCTCGGGATCGGCACCTGGGCCTGGGGCGACCGCGTCGTGTGGGGCTACGGCAGCGGCTACACCGACTCCGATCTGCGCACCGCGTTTGAGATCAGCGTCAACCGGGGCGTCCGGTTCTTCGACACCGCCGAGGTATATGGTCTGGGCCGTTCAGAACGGCTGCTCGGCGACTTTCTCCGCCAGAGCGGCGTCGAGAGTGAGATCGTCGTCGGGACCAAGTTCTTCCCGTTCCCCTGGCGGACACAGCCTGGCGCGGTGGTCCGCGCGCTGCGCGGCAGCCTCAGGCGGCTGGGCATGGAACGAGCCGGCCTGTACCAGATCCACTCGCCGACGCCCGTCGTCAGCATCGAGACCTTGATGCACGGCCTCGCGGACGCTGTAGAAGCGGGGCTGACCGAGACAGTCGGCGTGTCGAACTTCGACCTGGAGAAGACGCGCCGGGCGTACGATGCACTGGCGGAGCGCGGCATCCCGCTGGCCTCTAACCAGGTGGCGTACAGCCTGATCGACCGGCGTCCTGAGCAGAGCGGCCTGCTCCAGTTCTGCCACGAACGAAACATTACCCTGATCGCATACAGCCCGCTGGGCATGGGCATGCTCACCGGCAAGTACACGCCGGAGAACCCGCCGCCCGGCGGTCGCAGGCGGATATACAGCCGCCTGTTCCTCGCCGCACTCGCGCCGCTCGTCAAACTGATGCGCGAGATCGGCGAGGCGCACGGGGGCAGATCGCCCAGCCAGGTTGCCCTCAACTGGGTGATCGCGAAGGGGGCACTGCCAATCCCCGGCGCGAAGAATGCCCGCCAGGCCGACGACAATGTCGCGGCGACGCAGTGGGCACTGACTGAAGAGGAAATCGCCGCGCTCGACGCTGCGGCTGATCGACTCCCTAACCGGTAAAGCACGTAGGAAGCGGTAGCAAAGAAGACATGAAAGAAGTAAACATCGCTGAACTTGAACAGATGACGCTCTCCGAGCTGCGAGACCTCGCTCGAGAGGCTGACATTGCCGGATTCAGCCGGCTGAAGAAGCAGGACCTCATCGTGTCGCTGCTGCGCCACAAGGCGGAACAGCAGGGGTTCGAGCTGCGAGGCGGCGTGCTGGAGATCATCGAGGATGGTATCGGCTTTCTCCGCTCCGACCACCTGCTGCCCGGCAATGACGACATCTACGTCAGCCAGACGCAGATCAAGCGTTTCAACATGCGCACGGGCGACATGGTCATCGGCCAGGTCCGCCCGCCGAAGGATAACGAGAAGTACTACGGGCTGCTGCGCGTCGAGGCGATCAACTCGCTCGACCCCGAGCAGGCCAAGTACCGGCCGAACTTCGAGCGCCTGACGCCGATCTTCCCGGAGCAGCGCTTTAACCTGGAGACGCGGCCTAACATCCTCTCGACGCGCCTGTTGAACCTGATCGCGCCGATTGGCCGCGGGCAGCGCGGCCTGATCGTCTCGCCGCCGAAGGCCGGTAAGACGACGGTGCTGAAGGAGATCGCCAACGCCATCAGCCAGAACTACCCGGAAGTCCACCTGATGGTCGTGCTCATCGGCGAGCGCCCCGAAGAGGTCACCGACATGGACCGCTCGGTGGAGGCGGAGGTCATCGCCTCGACGTTCGACGAGACGTGGCACAACCAGGTCCGCGTGAGCGAGATGTCGCTGGAGCGAGCCAAGCGTCTCGTCGAGGCGGGGCGCGACGTCGTGATCCTGATGGACAGCATCACGCGGCTCTCCCGCGCGTACAACCTCGTCGTTCCGCCCAGCGGGCGCACGCTCTCCGGTGGTCTCGACCCGAGCGCGCTCTACCCGCCCAAGCGGTTCTTCGGCGCGGCGCGCAACATCGAGGAAGGCGGCTCGCTGACCATCATCGCCACCTGCCTTGTGGACACCGGCTCCCGCATGGACGACGTGATCTACGAGGAGTTCAAGGGCACCGGCAACATGGAGCTGCACCTCTCCCGCAAGATGCAGGAGCGGCGCGTGTTCCCGGCCTTCGACATCGAGCGTTCGAGCACCCGCCGCGAGGAGCTGCTGCTCGGCCCGGACATCCTGCAGCGCGTCTGGCTGATGCGCCGCATGGTCTCGCAGCTCATGGCCCCGCCGCCCAACGGCGCCGGTATGGACCAGACCGCCGCGACCGAGGCCGTCATCGACCAGCTCCGGCGCACAGATACCAACGAGCAGTTCCTGGAGATGTTGGGCGAGCTTTCCAGCTAGCCTGAGCCGCCCGGATCTGCCCTGCATTTGCATGCCGAGACGTCGCCCCCCGCGCCTTACGGCGCGGTGCCGGGCGACGCTGCGCGCCGGGCGAGCGCCCGGCCCTTCCGTCACTGAGACAGCGAAGTAAGGAGTCGTTATGCGCGAGATCACGGTTGCGACCGTTCAGATGAAGCCTGGCCTCGGCGAGATGGAGGACAACCTCGTCAGGATGTCGGATTACATCTCGCAGATCGCCAGCCGGCAGAAGGTAGACCTGATCGTCTTCCCCGAGCTGGTGACGACCGGCTACGAGCTGGGGGTGCGCTTTACGCAGCTGGCCCAGCAGGTCCCCGGTCCGACGGTCAACCTTATCGCCCAGCGCGCGCAGGAGATGGGCGTGCATGTGGCCTTCGGCATGGTCGCCAAAGAGAAGATCGAGAGCATCCTGTTTAATGCGGCGGTGCTCGTCGGGCCGGATGGCGAGCTGATCGGCGGCTATCACAAGACCCACCTGCGCGGTGAGGAGCGCATGGCCTTTCGCGAAGGCTATAAGCTCCCGGTGTTCGATACGGCGTTCGGCACGGTTGGCTTGATGATCGGCTGGGACCTGGTCTTTCCGGAGGTCGCCCGCAGCCTGACGCTCGACGGCGCGGAAGTGCTGGCCGTGCTGGGTAACTGGGAGAAGGACGAGATCGGCGAGTGGAAGACGCTGCTCACCGCCCGCGCCATCGAGAACTCGTGCTTTGTGGCGGGCGCGAACCGCGTCGGCGAGGACGTGACGCTGGAGTTCGGCGGCGAGAGCCTGATCGTGGGGCCGCGCGGCGAAGTGCTGGCCAGCCTGCCCGGCGAGGAGACCGTCGAACCGGAGAAGCCGAAGAAGGCTCGCAAGCCCAAAGCCGCCGATGACGAGGCAGAGGCGGACGAGGCGAAGAAGGAAGAGAAGGACGAAAAGCCCGAGGAGCGCCGCGTGCAGCCGCGCGAAGGCTACGTCGTCGCCCGCTTCGACCTCGACGAGATCCGCAAGCGCCGCGAAGAGCGCCAGACGATCCAGAACCGGCAGCCACCGCTCTACCGCTCGCTCGTGAAGAAGTACTAGAGCTGGTTTTCGGGCACAGCCGCCCCTCGGTGAGGGGCGGTTTTGATTCTGATGCCGGTATTCAAGGAACACCGGTCGAGGTAATCTGGCTTAAGACCCCCTCTGGGCGGGTTCGCTTCGCGAACTACCCCATCTCCCCCCTCACCCCGAGCTTGAGGCGATGACATCGCCTCAAGCCCACCCCTCTCCCACGCGGCAGCGCCTTGGCGGCGCTGCCCTGGGGCGAGGGGGCCAGGCTCGTCGGAGACCCAACTGGCCCTTTCTCCCCTGGTGGGAGAAGGGTGAGCCGAGCGAAGCTCGGCTCGGGATGAGGGAAAATGGCCCGAAGGGCCAAAGGGGGTGAGCGGTCGGTTACGCCGGTAGGCTATGCCAATTGAAGCTGTTGCGTCAGCTCAAATGGCCCCGCGCATGCAACCCGCGCCGGTGGTATACTTGCGGCAGACCACACCAGCTATCCGCGAGGCGCTCCATGGACTCGATCGATCTGCGCAGCGATACCGTCACCTGGCCGACCCCCGAGATGCGCGAGGCGATGGCCCGCGCCGAGGTCGGCGACGACGTGTGGGGCGATGACCCGACCGTGCAGCGGCTCGAAGCGTTAGCCGCCGAGCGGATGGGCCAGGAGGCCGGGCTGTTCGTCGCCAGCGGCACGATGGGCAACCTGGTCGCCATTCTCACCCACTGCCGCGCGGGCGACGAGATGATCGTGGGCAAGGCCGCGCACACCTTCAAGTACGAGGCTGGCGGCGCGGCGGCGCTGGGCGGCGTCCACCCGCATACTGTCCCGGTCGCGGTGGATGGCACGCTCGACCTCGACGACATCCGCCACGCAATCCGCGACGACGACGTTCACTACCCGATCACGCGCCTCGTGGAGATCGAGAATACGCAGGGCACCGTCGGCGGCATCCCGCTGACGGCAGAGTACACGCAGGCGGTGCGGGCGCTGTGCGACGAGCACGGCCTGCTGCTGCACGTCGACGGGGCGCGCATCTGGAACGCCGCCGCCGCGCTCGGCGTGCCGGTCGGCGACCTTGCATCGCCCGCCGATTCCGTCACGTTCTGCCTGTCCAAAGGGCTGTGCGCGCCGGTCGGCTCGGTGCTGTGCGGCTCGCAGGACTTCATCAACCGGGCGCGGCGCGTCCGCAAGATGCTCGGCGGCGGCATGCGCCAGGCGGGCGTCCTCGCCGCAGCGGGGATCATCGCCATCGAGAAGATGAGCGCGCGACTGCACGAAGACCACGCTAACGCGCGGCGGCTCGCCGACGGGCTGGCCGCGTTGGACGGGATCGATCTGGACCTCTCGCGCGTGTGCACAAACATGGTTTTCTTCTCGCTGGCAGAGTCCGTGCCACATGGCGCAGTATCACTCGCGGGGCGGCTGGAGGCAGACTACAACATCAAGCTCGACGTGACCGGCGAGCGCAGCTTCCGCGCCGTGACACATTACTGGATTACGCCTGAGCGCGTGGACGCCGTACTCGACGCGTTCGGCGAGGTGCTCTAGACGACGTGGGAAGGCAGGCGGCGGGCCAGGTGAGCGATTACTCGGTGTATCACACCGTACCGCAGCGGTTCGGCAGAGATGTCGAGCAGGCGCTGGGGCTGCCGCCCCGGCTGCCCATCGATGCTGCCGCACTGCGCCGCCCCGTCACGAGGGGCCTGCCGCCGGTCATGCACCCCATGCTGCTGCCCCCCGAGGCAGCCCGCCTGCCGCTGCTCCTGCCCTCCGCGGAGGAAGATGCCGCCGAGCCGGGGGGCGGCCTGTTCGGCGTGCCGGCGGGCATGCAGGAGGCGCTGGCGGCGGCTGCGGCAGCGGGGGTCAAGCTGCCGCTCGCCCAGCGTATCGACCCGGTGTACCCCTTCCTGCTGGTGCTGGCACTGGGTATCGGCTCCAGCTACATCAACCTCGACCTCATCGGGCGATATACTATCCTGTGGACGGCCCTGCTGCTGCTCGGCGCGTTCCTGACGCTGGTGGACTCGCCGCGCACCGCGGGTGAGATGTCATCTTCGGGGCTGGGCTGGGGGGCCAGCTTCGGCCTGGTGTTCAGCCTGCCGCTGCTCATCCTCGTCAACACGGGGCTGTCCGCCATCGTCGGCCTGCTCTTCCCCGATACGTCGCTGCCGGTGCTGTTCCAATTCCTCGTGCTGCTGGCCCCGCTGGCGGAGACCCTGTTCCTGCGCGGCGCGATGCTGGAGCGCCGGGGCTTTGCGCCCGCTATTCTCGGCGCGGGCATGCTCAGCCTGATCATGTTCTGGCCCGCGGCTTCGGGCCAGCCGGTGTACCTCGTCGCGGTCGTCGTCTTCATGACGGTGCTGGCCGGCATGTACGGCTTCGTCCGCAGCCGCTACGGTCTCTCGGCGGCGCTGGTCTGCCAGGTTTGCGTCAACCTGATGCTGATGTTCATCCCCGGTCTGCTCGGCTGATCGCCCGACGTGCTATAATCGAGAGACCTAACGATGCCGAGCGTCCGCCGCTGACGTACAAATTTCGCGGCCCGGCTGCACGCTGCCCGGCCGCTGCCGGAATTGACTGCTGCTAAAGGAGCGACCCGTGGCACATGACGAACGCAACCCCGGCACCCCGCTCGACCTGGGGCTGGTGGAGGATGTAAGCATTAACCGGAGCGCCGTCGAGCGCCGGGCGGCGACGCTCGGCACGCGGCGCTCGATTAAAAAGGACTGGCAGGCGGCGTGGCTGCTTCGCGCCGTAACCTGCACCGACCTGACCACGCTGGAGGGCGCCGATACGCCCGGCAGGGTGCGGCGGCTCACGGCTAAGGCGCGTCAGCCCATCCGCCCCGACATTCTGGAAGGGCTGGGTATCGACGACCCGATCACGGTGGCGGCGGTCTGCGTGTACCACGCGCGGGTGCGTGATGCGCTCGAAGGCCTGCGCGGCACGGATATCCCCGTCGCCGCCGTCTCGACCGGCTTCCCCGCCGGGCAGAGCCCCTTCCCGCAGCGCGTCGCGGAGATCGAGCAGTCCGTCGAGGCGGGCGCGGAGGAGATCGACATCGTCATCACCCGCACGCACGTCCTCACCGGCGACTGGCAGGCGCTGTACGACGAAGTCCGCACCTTCCGCGAGGCCTGCGGCGACGCCCACATGAAGACCATCCTTGCCACCGGCGAGATCGGTACGCTTGAGAACGTCGCGCGGGCAAGCCTCGTCTGCATGATGGCAGGCGCCGACTTCATCAAGACCTCGACCGGCAAAGAGAAGACTAACGCCACGCTGGAGGTCGGGCTAACCATGACCCGCGCCATCCGCGATTACTACGAGCTGACCGGCAACAAGGTCGGCTTCAAGCCGGCGGGCGGCATCAGCACGGCCAAAGACGCGCTGAACTGGCTGATCCTGATGAAGGAGGAGCTTGGCGACGAGTGGCTGAACAAACGCTGGTTCCGGTTCGGGGCCAGCAGCCTGCTCGGCGACATCGAGCGGCAGCTATCGCACCACGTCACGGGGCGCTACGCCGCGCGGCACCACCTGCCGCTGGGCTGACGAGTAGAGGGGCAGAGAGAGCATCATGACGGTCAAAGAACACTTCGAGAAGATGGACTACGGCCCGGCTCCTGAGTCGGCGGGCACGGCGCAGGCCTGGCTCGACCAGCACGAGCGCCGCTTCGGCCTGTTCATCAACAACCGCTGGGTCGAGCCTGCCAGCGGCGAATACTACACCAACTACAACCCGGCGACGGGCGAGAAGCTCGCCGAGACGGCCCAGGCGGGCGAGGCGGACGTCAACGCGGCGGTGGATGCTGCCCGCGCCGCCTTCGCGGGGTGGAGCGCCACGCCGGGCCACGCCCGCGCCCGCTACCTGTACAGCATTGCGCGGCACGTGCAGAAGCACGCGCGCCTGCTCGCCGTGCTGGAGACGATGGACAACGGCAAGCCGATCCGCGAATCGCGCGACATCGACGTGCCGCTCGTTGCCCGGCATTTCTACTACCATGCGGGCTGGGCGCAGCTCATGGAGAGCGAGCTGCCGGATTACCGCCCGCTCGGCGTCGTCGGGCAGATCATCCCCTGGAACTTCCCGCTGCTGATGCTGGCCTGGAAGATCGCCCCGGCGATTGCGATGGGCAACACCGTCGTGCTCAAGCCGGCATCCTACACGCGGCTGACGGCGCTGCTGTTCGCGCAGATCGTCGCCGAGGCGGGGCTGCCGCCCGGCGTGGTCAACATCCTGACGGGCTCCAGCAAGATGGGCTCGCTGCTCGTCGAGCACCCCGGCGTCGATAAGATCGCCTTTACCGGCTCGACGGATGTCGGGCGCATCCTGCGGCGGCAGACGGCGGGCTCTGGCAAGAAGCTCTCGCTGGAGCTGGGCGGCAAGTCGCCGTTCGTCGTGTACGAGGACGCCGACCTCGACAGCGCGGTCGAGGGGCTGGTCGACGCGATCTGGTTCAACCAGGGGCAGGTCTGCTGCGCGGGCTCGCGCCTGCTGGTGCAGGAGAACATCGCCGACCGCTTCATCGACAAGCTCAAGCGGCGCATGGACACGCTGCGCGTCGGCGACCCGCTGGACAAGGGCATCGACATCGGCGCGATTGTGGACGAGAAGCAGCGCGAGACCATCGAGGCGTGGGTGCGGCGCGGCGTCGCCGAGGGCGCGGAGGTCTACCAGCCGGATATCGAGATGCCGGGGCAGGGCTGCTTCTACCCGCCCACGCTGCTCACCGGCGTCGAGCCGAGCGCCAGCGTCGTGCAGGAGGAGATCTTCGGGCCGGTGCTGGTCGCGATGACGTTCCGCACGCCGGAGGAGGCCATCGAGCTGGCCAACAACACCCGCTACGGTCTCGCCGCCAGCATCTGGAGCGAAGACGTCAACGTGGCTGTCGAAGCGGCGCAGCGCGTCAAGGCCGGCTCGGTGTGGGTCAACTCGACCAACCTGTTCGACGCGGCCTCCGGCTTCGGCGGCTACCGCGAGAGCGGCTTCGGACGCGAGGGCGGCAGGGAGGGCCTGTTCGAGTACGTGCGGCCCGCCTGGCAGGAGCGCCCGCGCCCCGAGCTGCCCGAAGACATCGCCGAGCGGCTTAAGGGCTGGGCCGAGCCCGAGCCCGTGCTGCCGGCTCCGCTCAACGGGCACTCTGAGAACGGCGGGCTGCCGGACGTCGACCGCACGCCGAAGATGTACATCGGCGGGCAGCAGAAGCGGCCCGACGCGACGTACAGCCGCATCATCGTCGGGCCGGATGGCGAGCCGGTCGGCGACGTAGGTGAGGGCAACCGCAAGGACATCCGCAACGCCGTCGAGGCGGCGCGTAAGGCGGAGGGCTGGGCTCTGCGGCGCAGCGGCTACAACCGGTCGCAGGTGCTGTACTTCGTCGGCGAGAACCTGAACGCCCGGCGCGACGAGTTCGCCCGGCGCATCGCCGCGATGACCGGCCAGACGCAGAAGGCCGCCCGCGAGGAAGTAGATCTCTCCGTGTCGCGGCTGTTTACCTACGCGGCCTGGGCCGACAAGTACGGCGGCACGGTGCAGGAGACCACGCTGCGCGGGCTGACCGTCGGCGTGACGGAGCCGGTCGGCGTGATCGGCATCGCCTGCCCCGACGAGTACCCTCTGCTCGGCTTCGTCTCGCTCGTCGCGCCCGCCATCGCGCGCGGCAACACCGTGGTCGCCATCCCCTCGGAGAAGCACCCGCTGGCCGTAACGGACTTCTACCAGGTGCTCGACACGTCCGACGTGCCGGGCGGCGTGGTGAACATCGTCACCGGGCGGCGCGACCACCTCAGCCGGACGCTCGCCGAGCACGACGACGTAGACGCGATGTGGTACTTCGGCTCGGCGGAGGGCAGCTACTTCGTCGAGTATCTCTCGGCGACGAACATGAAGCAGACGTGGGTCGGCTACGGCCTACCGCGCGACTGGGCCAGCCCTGAGCAGGGCGAGGGCGAGGAGTTCCTGCGCCACGCCACGCAGGTCAAGAACATCTGGGTGCCGAGCGGGGCGTAGCGGACGCCCGAGACGGCATTTGCACAACGAATACGGTAAATGGTAGGGGTCCAGCATGCTGGACCCCTACTTGCGATATGCGTCCTCGCGCTTGATCACACGTAGAAGCCGGATGTCCTGCCCTTCAATGTCGTAGCGGATGCGCGTCTCACCGACTCGCCACCGGTATTGTCCATCTCCCGGGTTGACACCGCTGAGCTTACGCCCGGTGTAAGGAGCTCGCTGCAACTCGGTCAGCGCTCGCCGCACACGTACCTGGCTTTCTCGCGACAGCTTTTCGAAGTCCTTTACGAACCGTCTAGCAAATACAAGCGTGTATGGCTCACTGCTCGTCCGTGCGCTCGTCGTTCAGCTCTGCCAGGGTAAAACCAAAACGCTCGTCGAACTCCTCAAGCGTCAGGGTGCGACCAAGCTCGACATCATCTCGCGCCTCGGCAAGCAGCCGCTGAAACTCAGGATCGTTCTGCTCCTCGACGATCTCCAGCTGTTCGAGCAGCGCCATGTACTGCTCGATGCCGATCACGATAGCCCGTGCCTTTCCCATGCGGGTCACGACAAATGTGCTGCGACCACGGGCCGCATCCTCGATCATTGCACCGAAGTTGTTGCTCGCTTCTGTCGCCGGTATTTGTTTCAAAGGTGGATTAACCATCACCACTACCTTCACATCAGGTCGAATGTTAGCTAATTTAGCTAAAGTATAGCCATTTTCGAGACCAAGCACCAGTAAGGGCGGGTCTAAGGATGCGGTCGATGCGCGATGTACAGCATCGGCCGCATCGCGCATCCCGACCCGCCCCTACCTATGTGTCGGTTTCAACGAGCTGGGACGCTGTCACCCTGCCCCGACCCCCCTCTGAGGTTGCTTCGCAACCCCATCTCCCCCTTTCAGGGGGCGAGTGCAGCACGCTGCACAACGGCGAAACAGCCTTTATCTCACCACGCCCTCGCCGAGCCGTTCAGCCTGCGCGCGGAACTCGTCCATATCGACCAGCGTGCCTTCAACGCGCGCCCGCTCGGCGGCGAAGGCCAGCAGGTGGCTCTCCAGCGCGGCGCGGGCGCTCGTCAGGGGCGGCTGCTCGCGGTCCTCAAGCGCGGCGAGGAAGGCGTGCATCAGCCCGTCGTCGCCGCCGCCGTGCCCGCCCGTCTCTACCTCGTTCGGGAAGTCGAGCCGTTCGACCTCCGCCGTGCGGTGATCGTGCACTTCGAGGTACGTCCGGTTAAAGCTGAACTTGCCGAGCAGCGTGGCCTGCGAGCCGTCGATGCGCAGCGTGCGCCCCTCTTCGAACGAGTGCCCGTGCATCGTGAACGTGGCGGAGAGGCCGTCGGCGAACTCCATCGCGACCACCTGGTGGTCGACCACGTCGTTGTCGCACTTGTACACGCAGCGCCCGTACGGCCCATACTTGAGCGCGGCGATCAGCGCGACGGGGTCGCGGGGGCGCTCGCAGATGACGGAGCGCGGCCAGCCCTCGTACTCGCTGAGCTCCCGCAGCGGCGGCACGACGCGAGCCAGCGCGGCGAGCAGCCCGGGGCTGGCCTGTGCCAGCCTGCCGCCGGCCCGCGCCAGCGGGTTACGCGCCTGCGCCAGCGCGCGGTGGATGGGGTCGAGGTCCAGGTAGAGCGCGGGCGCGTAGAACGGGCACGTCTCCTCGATGGGGCAGCCGTCGATGCAGTGATCCGGTGCGCCGGGTGGCGAGTTCTCCGGGCGGAAGTGCCTCAGCGAGCCAAATGAGCTCAGCCGCTTGACCGGCTGCCCGACGATCCAGTACAGGATGTCCATATCGTGGCACGACTTGGCGAGGATCATCGGGCTGGCCTGGTCCTCACGCCGCCAGTTGCCGCGCACGTAGCTGTGCGCCATGTGCCACGAAGACACGTTCTCCCGGTGCGAGATCGTGATGAGCTGGCCGAGCCGCCCCGACTGCACGATGCGGTGCACCTGTTGGAAGAAATCCGTGTAGCGCAGCACGTGCGCGATCTGCAGGATGCGCCCTGCCTGTTCGGCGGCCCTCACCAGCGCCACGGCTTCCTCCAGCCGGTGGGCCATCGGCTTTTCAAGCAGGATGTCGTAACTCGCCGCCAGCGCGGCGAGGGTCGGCGCGGTGTGCATCTGGTCCTGCGTAGTGATGATGGCAACGTCGGCGAGCCGCGGCCCGGCGAGCAAATCCTCCCAGCTCTCGAACTGCCGCCCGGGCGGGATACCGTGCTGCCCGGCGACGGCGCGGCGGCGCGCCTCCAGCGGCTCGGCGACGGCGGTAATGCGCAGCGCGGCAGGATGCTCAAGCGCCCACTGGCCGTAGACTTCCGCGCCGCGGTTGCCCGCCCCGATCAACGCTGCTGTGTAGGGTAGTGTCATGATGGCCCCTGCCTGGTTGGGTTGCTGGCTGGAGTATACCACCGAAGCGGAGGACGAGGGCTGCGCCGCGCTGCAGTAAGAAGTGTTAGAACATTATGAATATCTCTTTAGAACTCTTGTGTCCCGTGCAAAATGGCCTATAATGAGGATGTTCGGTGTCTTATTAGTATTGAATTGCGTTGTGCGGTAGCTGGTTACAGGTTTACTGGTCGTGAGCGGGTTGTAGCGGTTGGCTGTGGTTAGTGGTCATTACAGTTTGTGCTGGTGCGCTCGACTTTTAGTGGTATTTCTGGCGCCGCCGCGGTAGAGGCGGAAGTGAGGGGGCAGTCGGGGCGCCGGAGTCTTTTGTCTTGAACTGGCTGCTCGCCGCCGTGCCAGCAGCCGTTACAGAGAGCAAACTGAGGGAACCCTCCCAGGGCAGGCGGCCCACCGGATCTCAACCGGCGGGCCGCCTGCTCGTTTATGGCTTGCCGGGGATAAAAGCCGAGCCACGCCGGGCGATGAAAGGCTTGTCCGCAGTAAGCGGTTGAGCAGGTGGCTGCTGGTCAACCACCGCCTGAGCCGTTACTAAATGACAGGTCAATCTACATTGGCAGGGGCGGTCTGAGACCGGCCCCTACCTTCCATCCATTTGACGGTTAGCCTGAGAAACGAATTCTCAGCCGGTGGTTGACTCCGGACAAGCCTTTTATCACCGGGCTTTTGATTCCATTACGGTTTAGGAATATCATCATAGCTGTGAAATCTATCACTTACCGGACGGCTGTTCGCGCCCCGAACCGCCGGCGACCACCCGTGTAAGGAGCGCGCATATGGATAACCTGCTGCTGGCACGCCTGCAGTTTGGCGTTACCACGGTTTACCATTTCTTCTTTGTGCCGCTGACACTCGGCCTGTCGATCCTCGTCGCCATCATGGAGACGCAGTACGTGCGCACGGGCGACGAGATGTGGAAGCGCATGACGAAGTTCTGGGGCAAGCTGTTCCTGATTAACTTCGCGATGGGCGTCGTGACGGGTATCGTGCAGGAGTTCCAGTTCGGCATGAACTGGTCGGAATACTCCCGCTTCGTGGGCGACATTTTCGGTGTGCCGCTGGCCATCGAGGCGCTGCTGGCCTTCTTCCTCGAATCGACCTTCCTGGGCATCTGGATCTTCGGCTGGGAGCGGCTTTCGAAGGGGCTGCACGCCGCGGCTATCTGGCTCGTCGCCTTCGGCGCCAACATCTCTGCGCTGTGGATCCTCGTCGCCAACTCGTTCATGCAGGAGCCCGTCGGCTACGCGATTGTCGACGGGCGCGCCCAGCTCACCGACTTCTGGGCGCTGCTCGCAAACCCCAATCTGTGGGTCATGTGGCCACATGTCTTCTTCTCCGGCCTGACGACTGCCGGCTTCTTCATCCTGGGCATTACGGCGTACCACATGGTGAAGGCGCTGCGTGCTAATGGGGAGATCGCGCTGTTCTGGCGACGCTCTTACCAGGTCGCGGCCATCGCCGCCGTCGTTGGCGCTGTGATGGTCGGGCTCAACGGCCACACCCAGGCACAGCACATGATCCAGTCCCAGCCGATGAAGATGGCCGCCGCCGAGGCGCTGTGGGACTCGGAGGACCCGGCGTCGTTCTCGCTGTTCACCATCGGCAATGAACGAACTCGCGAGGACGTGTTCGCCATCCGCATCCCCCGGCTGCTGAGCGTGCTGGCCTACAACCGCCTGAGCGGCGAGGTGAAGGGCATCAACGACATCGAGGCAGAGTACCAGGCGCTGTACGGCCCCGGCAACTACGCGCCGCCCATCGGCGTGACGTACTGGGCGTTCCGCGTCATGGTCGGCGCGGGGATGCTCATGGGGGTGCTTGCGCTGGCCGCCCTATACCTGCTGATGCGCAACCGCTTGCAGCATGCGCCGCGCTTCCTGGGCCTGCTGCCGCTGGCCATTGCCCTGCCGTACCTCGCCAACACGGCGGGCTGGCTGATGACCGAGCTGGGGCGACAGCCGTGGATCGTGCAGGGCCTCCAGAAGACGGAGGACGCCATTTCGCCGAACGTGGCCGCGGGCAGCGTGTTGTTCTCACTGCTGGCGTTCACGCTGCTGTACGGCGTGCTGATGGCCGCCGACGTGTTCCTGCTAACGAAATACGCGCGCGCCGGCATCGAGACCACGCCGGAGCCCGTCGAAGAACCCGAGCTCGCCCTCATCTGAGCGAGAAGGAGACGCAACCACATGGATCTCAACATTATCTGGTTCGTGTTGATCGCCGTGCTGTTCATCGGCTTCTTCATCCTCGAGGGCTTCGACTACGGGGTGGGCATCCTGCTGCCGCTGCTCGGCAAGACGGACACCGAGCGCCGGGTGATCATCAACACGATTGGCCCCTTTTGGGATGCCAACGAGGTGTGGCTCATCACCGCGGGTGGCGCGATGTTCGCCGCCTTCCCGCACTGGTACGCGACGATGTTCAGCGGCTTCTACCTGGCGCTTGTCATCCTGCTTCTGGCGCTGATCGTGCGCGGGGTGGCCTTCGAGTTCCGCAGCAAGCACGACGATCCGCGCTGGCGGCGCGTCTGGGACACGGCGATCTTCGTCGGGAGCGCCGTCCCGGCGCTGCTGTGGGGCATCGCGCTGACCAACCTGATCCAGGGTGTGCCCATCGACGCGAATATGGCTTACGTGGGCACGTTCTGGGACCTGCTCGGCCCGTACAACCTGCTCGGCGGGGTGCTGACGCTGGCGGGCTTCACGTTCCAGGGCGCGCTGTACCTCACACTGCGCACCGAGGGCGAGCTGCGTGACCGCGCAGAGAGTCTCGCCCGGCGGCTGTGGCTGCCCGTGGCGCTGCTCACCTTCCTGACGGTCGGCAGCGGCTACTTCATCACCGATATGTTTGCGCGGCTGGGCGTGAACCCCGGCGTCGTCCCGCTGAGCGCAGGCGTGAGCGTGCTGCTGGTTGGCTACTTCATCCACCGCAAGCAGTGGGGCTGGGCGTTTGGCCTGAACGGCCTGACCATCGCGCTGTCGGTGATCACGGTGTTCATGGGGCTCTTCCCGCGGGTCATGGTGTCCAGCCTCAACGAAGCATGGAGCCTGACGATCTACAACGCGTCGTCGAGCCCGTACACGCTGCGCACCATGGCCATCGTCGCCGCCGTGTTCGTGCCTATCGTGCTGCTCTACCAGGCGTGGACGTACCGGGTGTTCTGGCAGCGGGTCAGCGGCAAGCAGCACCTCGAGTACTGAGGCGGGGCAGAGCTTATTTCATCCACAGATGGCACAGATTTCACAGAGAAGAGAATAAGAGTCCACGAATTTCACGAATGACACGAAGAAAAGAAAATAGAATCATTCGTGGAATTCGTGTCATTCGTGGATCAGCTCTGTATTTATATCTGTGTTCTCTGTGTCATCTGTGGACTCACTTTCCCATCCACTGAGCCCCCTAATTGCCCATGAATCTCGACAGGCGCCTTCTCGGCGAAGCCCGGCTCGCCCAGCTCAGCCTCGCCGCGGCGGTCGGCGGGGGGGTGGCTGCGGCGCTGCTGATGGTCGCGCAGGCGCGCCTGCTGAGCCGCGTCGTCGATGGTGTGTTCCTGAGCGGGCAGGGGCTGGCGGGTGTCGAGACTCGGCTGCTGCTCCTGCTCGGCGCATCGCTGGCCCGCGCCGCCGCCACCTGGGCGCAGACGACCAGCGCCGCCCACGCTGCCGCGCGGGTCAAGGGAAGCATCCGCCGCCGCCTGTACGATCACATCGCCGCCCTCGGACCACTCTACACCGCCGGTGAGCGCAGCGGCGAGCTGAGCAACACGCTCGTCGAGGGCGTCGAGGCGCTCGACGCCTACTTCAGCCAGTACCTGCCGCAGCTCGTGCTGGCGGCGCTCGTCCCGCTGATCGTGCTGGTCATCGTCTTCCCCATCGACCTGCTCTCGGGGCTGGTGTTCCTGCTCACCGCGCCGCTGATCCCCGTATTCATGATCCTGATCGGCAAAGCCGCCGAAACCCTCACCGCGCGCCAGTGGACCGCCCTCAGCCGCATGAGCGCGCACTTCCTCGACGTGCTGCAGGGGCTCGTGACGCTCAAGCTGTTCGATCGGGCGCGCCAGCAGGTCGAGACGATCCGGCTCATCACCGACCGCTTCCGCCGGACCACGCTCGGCGTGCTGCGCGTGGCATTCCTCTCCGCGCTGGTGCTGGAGATGGTCGGGACGATCAGCACGGCCATCATCGCGGTGCAGATCGGGCTGCGGCTGCTGGCGGGCCGCCTGCCGTTCGTCGATGCACTGTTCATTCTCGTGCTCGCGCCGGAGTTCTACATGGCACTCCGCACGCTCGGCCTGCGTTTCCACGCCGGGATGTCCGGCGTCGCCGCCGCAAAGCGCATCTTCGAGGTGCTGGAGACGCCGCTCCTAAGCGCCCAGCCCGCTACGCCGCGTTCTGAGCCTCGGCCTGCCCCGCCCTTCCGCATCGCCTTTCACGGCGTTCACGCCGCGTACGAGGACGGCGACCGCCCGGCGCTGAACGGCGTCTCCTTCGAGATCGAGCCGGGGCAGACCGTCGCGCTCGTCGGCCCGACCGGCGCGGGCAAGAGCACCGTCGCCGCGCTGCTGCTGCGCTTCACCGAGCCGCAGGCAGGTGAGATCACCGTGAACGGCACGCCGCTCGCCGAACTTCCCGCAGGCTGGTGGCGCGAGCAGATCGCGTGGGTGCCGCAGCGGCCCTACCTGTTCGCCGGGAGCGCCGCCGAGAACATCCGGCTGGCCCGCCCGGCGGCGACCGGTGCGGAGGTCCGCGCGGCGGCGGAGCTGGCCCACGCGCATGACTTCATTGCGGCGCTGCCCGGCGGCTACGACACGCCGCTCGGCGAGCGCGGGGCGCGGCTCAGCGGGGGGCAGGCCCAGCGCATCGCGCTCGCCCGCGCGTTCCTGCGAGACGCGCCGGTCGTGCTGCTCGACGAGGCCACCGCCAACCTCGACCCGGCCAGCGAGGCGCTGCTGCATGATGCCATGGCGCGGCTGCTCGCGGGGCGGGCCGCGCTCGTGATCGCACACCGGCTGAACACCGTCACGGCTGCGGACCGGATCGTGGTGCTAGAGGGCGGGCGCGTCGCCGAGGCCGGGACCCATGCCCAACTTATGCAGGCGGGCGGCCCGTACCGGCGGCTTATAGGGGCCTCCGGGGGTGCGGCATGACGGCGCAGCGACCGACGCTGGCCCGCCTGCTGCGCTTCGCCGCGCCGCTGTACCGGCAGATCGCGCTCTCGGTGCTGCTCGGCACCGCCGCTATCGGCAGCAGCGTCGGGCTGATGGGCGCGTCAGCGTTCATCATCGCCAGCGCGGCGCTGCAGCCGCCGCTCGCCGAGCTGCAGGTGGCCATCGTCGGGGTGCGCTTTTTCGGCATCGCACGCGGCGTGTTCCGCTACCTGGAGCGGCTCGTCTCGCACAACGTCACGTTCGGGCTGCTGGCGCGGCTGCGCGTGTGGTTCTACGAGCGCGTCGAGGCGCTGGCCCCGGCCCGGCTGGAGACGCAGCGCAGCGGCGACCTGCTGGCGCGAATCGTGGCGGACGTCGAGGAGCTGGAGGAGTTCTACGTCCGCGTGATTGCGCCGCCGCTCGTCGCGCTGCTGGTGGCGGCAGGCACGGCGCTGTTCTTCGCCCGGTTCCACGCGCGGCTGGCCCTCACGCTGCTCGTTTTCCTCACACTGGCGGGCCTCGGGCTGACGGCGCTCATCCGCGCCTTGAGCCGTGAGCCGGGCCGGGCGCTCGTCGCGGCGCGGGCGGAGCTCAACACGCAGGCGGTGGACGCCGTGCAGGGGCTGCCCGACCTCGTCGCCTGCGGGCAGGCGGGGGAGTATGGGGCGCGGCTGGGCGCGCTGACTACCGCCCTGAACCGAGCGCAGCTCGCGCTGGCTCGCGTCGAGGGGCTGCACGCGGCGCTCGGCAGCCTGCTGGCGTGGCTGGCGGTGATCGCGCTGCTGTGGCAGGGCATCCCGCTGGTGCGCGCCGAGCAGATAGACGGCGTGCAGCTCACCGTCGTCGTCCTGGCCGCGCTGGCGAGCTTCGAGGCGGTGCTGCCGCTGCCGCTCGCCGCCCAGCACCTTGAGAGCAGCCTCGAAGCGGGGCGGCGGCTGTTCGAGATCGCGGATGCCGGGCCGCCTGTGACCGCGCCCGCCTCGCCGCTGCCCGCACCAGCACACGCCGGGCTGGAGGTGCGCGATCTGCGCTTCAGCTACGCGCCGGGCGGGCCACGCGCGCTGGACGGCGTGAGCTTCAGCCTGCCGCCGGGCAGGCGCGTCGCGGTCGTCGGGCCGAGCGGGGCGGGCAAGTCCACGCTAGCCGCGCTGCTGCTGCGCTTCCGCGAATTCGAGGCCGGTGAGATCACGCTCGGCGAGGTGGACGTGCGCCGCCTCGACCCGGCGGTGGTGCGGCGGGCCTTCGGCGTGGTGACGCAGCCGGTGCACCTGTTCAACGCCACGCTGCGCGACAACCTGCTCATGGCCAGGCGCGAGGCCAGCGAGGCGGAGATGGTCGAGGCGGCGCGGCGGGCGCAGGTGCACGACTTTATCATGTCGCTGCCGCAGGGCTACGAGACCTGGGCGGGAGAGCAGGGGGCCCGGCTGAGCGGCGGTGAGCGCCAGCGGATCGCCATTGCGCGGGCGCTGCTGCGCGGCGCGCCGGTGCTGCTGCTCGACGAGCCGACGGCCAACCTCGACGCGGTGACGGAGCGCGCCGTGCTGGATGCGATCTTCGACGTGCTAACTGAGGACCAGAGCCTGCTGCTGATCACCCACCGACTGGTGGGACTGGAGGCGATGGACGAGATTCTGGTGATGGATGCGGGGAGGATCGTTGAGCGCGGGCGGCACGCGGACCTGATCGCGCGATCCGGCGGGCTCTACCGGCGTCTGTGGGCGCTCCAGCACGAGACGCTGGGCTGAGACGTGCCGCTTTCACCAGTGGGCCGTACATCGACCCTGCCACCCCCTTTGTCCCTGATAGGGTTGAGGACACGACACTTCTTGAGAATCGGTTTGTGTCGCCTCACCGCCCCTCACCCCGACCTTGAGGCGATAGCATCGCCGATAGCATCGCCGATAGCATCGCCGATAGCATCGCCGATTGCATCGCCTCAAGCCCACCCTCACTCCGGCACGCAAGCGTGCT
>CAZDLX010000039.1:0-19627 GCA_964506005.1 uncultured Anaerolineae bacterium
TAAGCCGCTGCTTAATGAGACTGCGCCGCTGTGCCACCCGTCATTCACCTCTGCCGCAGACGGTGGCCCGCCGCACGTACTGCGTGCCACAGCCCGTACTGCCGGGCGGTGCTGCGAAAACCGGAAGCCTCGCGAAGCCAGCGCGCAGCCAGCGGCGGCTCATCCGCGAGCAGCCAGTCCAGCCGGATCGTCCCGACTCGCCGGGCAGCCGGCGGACGCCGCGCCTCCAGTATTGCACTGGCCTCCTCATGAGAATACCCCAGCCGGTCGAACACATCGCGGCCAAGCTTCTGCAGGTACTCGTGCGAGAGCCGCCATATCTGCGGATCTTCGAGCGCCCTGATCCACTTCTCGGCGTTCCCGGCAACCGGTCGCGTGTGCTCGTACACGGACTTTTGATCCCCAAGCCGCCACTTTGGCAGCGTGCCCGAGCTGCCGTACGCTTCCATGCCGGGCATATAGGGGATGCCGAGTCGCTCGCACAGCCGCCGTGTCTCTGCCTCGGGCTCCGCCACCAGCGCCTCGTAGCGCACCACGATGGCATCATCGCCCGCCAGCTCCAGCCCTTCAACCAGACGTCCCGGCGCGTCGAGCACGTCGTGCCTGAACGTTCGCAGCTGGAACCAGTCATCGCGCGTCCAGCTGTTGAACACGGACGACAGCACCGCGAGGGGGTGGCGCAGCAGGAAGACCAGTTTTGCATCCGGAAAGATCTGCCGGATCTCGGGGATGATGAAGTAGTAGCGCGGCGTCTTATCCAGAAAGTTGCGCTTTCCGGTCCCTTCCAGAGCGCACGCGTACAGGTGCGATGCCATGCGGCGCACACCCTCGAAGTAGTCAGCCTCTCCGTCTGGCAGCTCCCTGACGACGTTGGCCAGTGCCCCGGCCGCAGTGTGCCCGGCGTAGGGCGCGTCGTAGCCGCCGCGCAGTGCAAAGGTGAGGGGCAGCAGCAGCCAGGGCTCGGCGAGGGTGTGGATGTCCGGGTGCCCCGCGAGAATGCGCTGCAGAAGCGTCGATCCCGCTCGCGGTTGCGAGATGATGAAGATGAGGCGTTCGCCGCTGAACTCGGACATCACTGTGAGCCCTTGAATATGCCGCGCACCGCACGGAGTGCGCCGTGCGCGGACCGGGGCAGAATAATCTGCGCAAGCGTACGGCGGCCAAGGTGCCCGCCCCATTCGCGCGTGTAATCGACGTACTGGCGCAGCGCCCGCACCCGCGCAGCCGGTCTGTAATGGCCCGCTTCGAGGGCCTGCTCGATGGCGCGTTGTGCGCTGCCGGCGACCGTCAGCGCGAACTTCTGCCTCAGTTCCCGGCGGCACGCGGCGTCAAGGTCATCCACTAGAGGCAGGTTCTTGTAGTATATGTACTTTAGAGCCGCCAGGTGGTCGCTTGCCGGGCGGCTTGAGAGCCCCGTCCTGTGAACTCGTATCGCGGACAGAACCTCATCGACGTAGACCGCGCGGCATTGTTTGGTCAACCGGATGCGCATGTCGAAGTCTTCGTACAGCACCAGCCGCGGATCGTGAAAGCCAACGTCTCGCCATGACTGGTACTCGACGAGCTCCATCCGGAACAGGCTCCGCTTCGGGAAGTCCCTGGCAAACGTCCGTAGAAAGATGTCGCCCTGCGGCGGCATCTCGTCGTCGATCCAGCGGCGCTCGCCAGGATCATCCTCGCTGATGTAGACATTATTGGAGAATGCAATCCGGGCCCAGGGGTTCTCCAGCAGCGCCTGAGCCTCCTTCTCCAGCTTCTCGGGCAAAAACCAGTCGTCGCCATCCACGTAGGTCACGTACTCGCCGGTTACCGCTTCCAGCGCGTGCCGCCTCACCCGGGCAACGCCGAGATTCTCCCGGTGGTAGATCGCGGTGATGAGCTCCGGGTAGCGGGCCGCGTAACCCGCAATCACGTCCTGCGAGCCATCTGTGGAGGCGTCGTCCACGATGATGACCTGCGCCGGCGGCAGCGTCTGGGCCAGCACGCTCTCCACCGCTTCGACCAGGTAATCTCGCTGGTTGTAGGATGGGATAAACACCGAGATTCTCATGCCGGGCCCGGCGCTCACTCAGCGTCCATGAGCTGCATAACCTCGTCGGCTGCCGCGCGAAGCTCGCGTTTCCAGCGCTGCATCTCGCCGAAAAGCGCCTGCTGGTGGTCGTCTGTGGCAGCGTACAGGTCCGTCACCGCCTGATAAACCCGTTCGACGTCAAGCTCGTCCGTGCGGAACGTCCACTCGCCACGATTGATGGACAGCATGAAGTCCAGGCACTTGGTGCGGTATTCCAGCATGACCGCGGGCGTGTACACACAGCACGCGAAAACTACCGAGTGCAGCTTTTCGCCGACGAACACGTCCTGCGCTTCGATTGCCTCCAGCGTCGCCGGGAGATCGTCGAAGCCGGTGTGCATTGCCATAGGCCCGACGCCGGCTTTGTCAACCGCCTGCAGCAGATACGCCACGTCATCCTCAACCATTGGGAAGAGCGTGATGCGCCAGCCCGATGCGTCGAGGCAGCGGATGAGCTCTGCGCCGAAATCCAGCACGGCTGCCTCGTCTGCTCCATGGATGCGCCCCGCCGAAGGGCCGAGGTTGAGGCCAACCCGCTTCTCCAGAGACTTGGGCCGGATGGCCTCGCGTGCGTACCATAGAACCGGATCACCGATGACCTTTACCTCGCGTTGGATCCCCCACTGTTCGAGTTGCTTCTTGGAGAGGGGGCCTCGCACGCCGAGGTAGGCGCTCTGCTCCAGGGTGTCGAGCCAGCCGCGCGTGTCCGTCGGGTAGCCGAAGCGCTCCCACAGCGCCGCGTCTCCGACTCCCGTGCCAAACACGACGAACTTCGCGCCGGGGTAGCGCTGCATGGCCTCGCGCACCCGCTTGAGATGCCTCGACGGGCCTTTGATGATGGTGCCGCCGCCCAGAAAGATGGCGTCAAGCGCGCTGCGCGGCAGCAGTGTGGCAGGAAACCCCATACGCTCACGCCAGTAGAAGCACACGTCGTCGCCGAAGAGGTCCGCGGTCGCGCTGAACAGCGCTTCATCACCGAGGTTGCCGTATCCCACATGCCCCAGATAACGCGCACGTCGCTTTGAGGTCCGTAGAAATCGAATACCGTCAGCTAGAGAGGCCATAGGACCGGCGCTTCGCTAATCGTAATGATAAGTCCACGAGCAGGGCGTGTAGATCTTCTCGCCCCGGCTTGACGTGGGCCCCTTTCCACCGGGAAAGACCGTTCGCGGAGCAATTTCGAGCTCCAGGATGTTATCCAGCCTGTCGAACTGGTTATACCCGTCGGTCAGCCCGAACGAGAGATAGTAGCGCCCCGGCAGCAAGTTGAGATCTTCTATACGGAGCTGCACGATGCCGCCGCGAGAAGCCGCCGGCATCGTGCCGAAGGTCTCCTGTGTCCGCCAGGCGACGATATTCTCGTTCTGGAGGTTGCTCAGCCGCACGCTGAACACGGGCGAGCTGATCTCGCGGTGGCTCACGAACTCAAGCTCAACCGTGACATCGCCCCCCATCGGCATCGTGCCGTTTGCATCGCCCCTGTTCAGCAGCTCAATCCGGGTGAAGTACGCATCTCGCTCGCCGCCCGGCTCCGGGGCAATATACCGGTGCCTGGCACTGCTACCGGAGGCCAGATAGGCGTCGATCACCGCGCGCGTATCGCCGTCATGCACGACGTTTCCCGCCTCGAATGAGATGGTACGCGGGCACAGATTCTGCACCGCCGCCATATTGTGGCTCACGAACAGCACCGTCCGGCCCTCATGCGCCACGTCGCCCATCTTGCCGAGGCACTTCTTCTGGAACGCCGCATCGCCCACCGCCAGTACCTCGTCCACCAGCAGGATTTCCGGCTCCAGGTGCGCCGCCACGGCGAAGGCCAGCCGCACGTACATGCCGCTGGAGTACCGCTTCACCGGCGTGTCGATGAACTTCTCGATCTCCGCGAAATCCACGATCTCGTCGAACTTGCGGTCGATCTCCGTGCGCGCCATGCCGAGAATCGCCCCGTTCAGGTACACGTTCTCGCGCCCGGTCAATTCCGGGTGAAAGCCGGTGCCGACCTCCAGCAGCGACCCGACCCGCCCGCGCAGCTCAACGCGCCCCTCCGTCGGCTCCGTGATGCGCGACAGGATCTTGAGCAGCGTGCTCTTGCCCGCCCCGTTGCGCCCGATGATGCCCACGACCTCGCCCGGCTGCACGCTGAACGACACGTCCCGCAGCGCCCAGATCAGCTCGTCGGATGGCGCGGGCTGGCCCAGCCGCCGCAGCCGGCGCACCGGGGCCTTGAGCGCGTGCATGATGGACTCGGTGAGCCGGTCGTGGCGCTGCTGCGCCCGTCCGATGCGGTACTGCTTGCCCAGCCCGCTGACTGTGATTGCCGCGCTCGTCGTCGCCATCATACGATATCCGCGAAGGTCTTTTCCACGCGCCGGAAGTAAAACGCCCCGCTCACGAGCAGCAGCACCGCGATGCCCGCCGAGAGCAGCGTGATCAGCCCCGGTGCGGTGCTGGTGTCGAGCAGCGCCCAGCGGAAGCCCTCGATCACCCCGGTCATCGGGTTGAGCCCGTACAGCGTGCGCCACTCGGCGGGGATGACGCTGCTCGAGTACGCGACCGGCGAGGCATACAGCCAGCCCTGCACCAGAAAGGGCACCGCGTGGCGCACGTCGCGGTACTTCACGTTCAACGCCGCGAGCCACAGCGAGACGCCCAGCGCCGTCACCACGGCCAGCAGCATGAAGACCGGCAGCCATGCCACCCGCCACGTGAGCGCCACGCCGTAATACAGCATCAGCACCAGCAAAATGAGGAACGCGATCAGGAAGTCGACGCCCGCCGGCAGCACCGCCGCCACCGGGATCACGAGCCGCGGGAAGTACACTTTCGTCAGCAGGTTGGCACTGCCGACCAGGCTGTTCGACGCGTTGGTCAGCGCGGAGGAGAAGTACTGCCAGGGCAGCAGCGCGGTGTACGTCAGCAGCGGGTACGGCACGTCGTCCGAAGGCAGCCCGGCGAACTGTCCGAAGATGAGGCTGAACACGATCATCGTGAACAGCGGCTGCAGGATCGCCCACAGCGCGCCGAGCAGCGTCTGCTTGTAGCGCACGGAGACGTCACGCCATGCCAGGAAGAAAAGCAGCTCGCGGTAAGCCCACAGCTCGCCGAGCCGCAGCGACACCCATCCGCGCGACGGCTCGATTATCGTGACGCGCTCGCCAGTGCTCCCCGCAGCTAGCGCCTCCTCACGCTGCAAACCAACCATCTACCCCTCCGCTCGATTTCCCGGCCCGGACGGCGCGTATTCTAACGATTGCGGTTCTATTAAACAAAGAGCCAGCCCCGCTCACATTGCCCCATCGCTGGCCTGCCGCCCTGCTCTGCGACTAGAATTGAAGGTAAGGACGGATGCTTTGTTGGAATATGGAAATGAGACATACCGGCAATGGATGATCAGATTGGCCATCACATTATCAGGCTGCGCCCGGATCGCCCCGCAGCCTACGCAAGCCAGGGCTATGTCGCCCTGACTACCGACATAAATGGCTTCGTCGAGGACAACACTATTGAGGGGCTCTTCGTCCACGAGACGCGCATGCTCTCGCGGCTGCGCCACCTGATCGACGGAGAGCTCCCTATTCCTGTCGCCCTGTCCAATGTCAAGCAGCATTCGTGGCTCGGCTACTATATCCTGCTGCCGCCGGGTTTCGATGCGGGTGAAGCCGACAAGGGCAGCGGTCAGCTCAGCCACGCCTCCCAGAACACGCTGGAGCTGCGTGTCTCCCGCTACGTGGGCTCGGGCATCCACGAAGACCTCGACCTCACCAACTTCACGCAGGAACCAACCTCGTTTACCTTCGCAATCGAGCTTGACGCCGACTTTGCCGACCTCGTCGAGGTCGGCTCGGGTGAGCGGCAGCAGCAGGGGGACTTGACCCGCGACTGGCGGGAGTCTCCCGACGAGGGTGTCTGGGAGCTCGTTTTCGACTATCACGCCGAGCACGACTACGACCACCAGGGCAATGTCGGAATTGCGGAGCTCCACCGCGGGCTGGTCTTTCGCGTCCATAACGCCGGTTCCGCCCCCACCTATCGCGGCGGCCAGATCCGGTTCCCGGTGGAGCTGGCCCCTCACGCTACCTGGCACACCTGCATCGACATGATTCCGCGGGTCGATGGTCGCGAGATGCCGCCGGCATACGGCTGCCGCTCGTTCGGGAGCGGCGACAGTTCAGCGGACAGGCAGCGAGCCACCTTCGTCCGCGAGGCGACCCACTTTGAAACACCGAGCAGCCAGACGCTGTCACATGCGGTCGTTCGCGCGCTGGAGCAGGCCACCCGCGATCTCGCCGCCCTCCGCCTGGATGGGCGAGGGCACGGCGAGCGCGCCTGGGTGCCGGCGGCAGGTCTGCCGCTGTACATCGCCCTCTTCGGGCGCGACACGCTGACGGTAGGCTGGCAGGCGGCGCTCGTCAGCCCTGATCTTCTGCGGGGCACCCTGCCGGAGCTGGCCAGCCTGCAGGGCCGAGACTTCAATGACTGGCGAGACGAGCAGCCGGGCAAGATGCTGCACGAGGCCCATACCGGGCCGCTTGCCATGCTGAACTTCAACCCTCGCCACCGCTACTACGGTTCGTTGACGACCTCCGGCTTCTACCCCGTCGCGCTGTCCGAGCTGTGGCACTGGACCGGCGACCGGGAGACCGTCGAACCGCTGATTGCGCCGGCACTGGAAGCCCTGCATTGGCTCGACGAGTACGGCGATCTGGACGGCGACGGCTTCTACGAATACCAGACGCGCTCTGCACAGGGGGTGAAGCACCAGGCGTGGAAGGATTCCGGCGATGCCGTCGTCTACGCGGATGGCAGCCAGGTCGAGCCGCCCATCGCGACGTGTGAAGAACAGGGCTTCGTCTATATGGCGAAGCTGCACATGGCCGAGCTGTTGTGGTGGTTCGACCAGCGCGACATCGCCCGGCAGCTTTACCGGGAAGCCGGCGAGCTGAAGAAGCGGTTTAATGACGCCTTCTGGATGCCGGACGAGGGCTTCTTTGCGATGGGGCTTGATCCCGACAAACGGCAGATCAAGGCCATCACCTCGAACCCCGGTCACTGCATCGCGACGGCGATCGTGGATCAGGACACCGTTCAGCAGACCTGCGCCCGCCTGTTCGAGCCGGATCTGTTCACCGGCTGGGGCATTCGCACACTCTCTGCTGCGAACCCCGCCTACAACCCCTACAGCTACCACCGGGGAAGTGTGTGGCCCGTCGAGCAGGGCACTTTCGCACTTGGCTTCATGCGCTACGGGCTGCACCAGTACGCCCAGCAGCTTAGCTGCGCACAGTTCGAGGCCGCGGCGCTGTTCGACTTTTTCCGGCTGCCCGAGGTGTTCAGCGGCCATCAGCGAGACGCCGACCACCCGTTCCCGGCGCTGTACCCGCAGTCGAACTCGCCGCAGGCGTGGTCGGCTTCGGCAGCCTACTCGATGCTGCAGGCCATGCTCGGCCTGTACCCTTATGCGCCGCTTAACCTGCTGCTGGTGGACCCGCACCTGCCGGACTGGCTGCCCGAGATCACACTGCGGGGCTTGCGCGTGGGCGAGGCGCGGGCAGATCTGCGCTTCTTCCGCGACGCCGGCAGCGGCGACACCGGCTATGAGGTTCTCGACGTGGAGGGAACGCTGCACGTGCTCCGCCAGGCCACGCCGTGGTCGCTGAGCACAAATCTGGGCGAGCGTCTCGTGGACGCGCTGTCCAGCCTGCTGCCGGGCTAGGGTGCCCGAACCCTCTCCGTTATCCGGTTAATCCCTGCCCGCCAACAAAAAGAGGCGCACCGTTCAGGTGCGCCCCTCGTTTCGCGCCGCCCGTGTCTTAAATCCGGACGATCTCTTCCATCTCCATGCCGTTCACCAGCACGTCGGTCAGCTCGTCGCGCGGGCCGCCGTAAGCGGCGACCGAGCCGTGCCCCGGCAGCACCGCCACGATCACCTTGCGCCCCAGCGAGCCGGGCGTGCGGAAGCTCTCTGACTGGAAGAAGGCAGACAGCAGGTGCAGCTCCGCCTCGCGGACGCCGCACGGGAAGTCGATCTCGGGGAAGCGCGAGGTATCCGGGTAGACGATCTCGATGCGCTCCGGCTCGGCGATGGTGCCTGCCTTTGGCTGCCGGTGGAAGTGATCCAGCGCCTTGACCGCGGGCTCCATGCCATCCGGCACGATCTCAACCGTCTCGTGCTCGGCGAAGTGAGCGCGCAGGTAGCTCAGGAAGCCGTCCAGGCTATCGACGAGCCCGGCGTTTACCAGGGCGCTTGCCAGGTAGACCATGCCGTTCTCGTGCGTCTCGACCGAGGGCGGCACATAGCTCACCGGGCAGTCCGCCGGAAGCGCCCGGTAGTACCCCGTCCAGCTCAACTCCCCGATGGGAATCACATGTCCGTCGGCGGGGTCCGGGCTGACGTTGATCTTGTTGCCGCCCGAAGTCGTCACGCCCATCACGCGCAGGTGCATGTCGATCTGGCTGCGCATTCCCTCGCCGAGTGCGGCTTTCTGCAGGAAGCGCAGCACGCTGCGCACCTGTTCGCCCGAGCCGTACTGGCCCAGCGGCACCTCGTCCTCGATGATCCCGGCAGCGCCCAGCGCCCGAGCCGCCCGCGCAATGTCGGCGTGCACCGGCGCGGCGGACCACTCTGCCCAGGTCATCAACGTGGGCGAGTCGCCCTGGTGTACCGTGACCTTCTCGGCGCTGACGTGCGCCTGCACGCGCAGCGCGATCTGGTCGAAGATCGTGTCTTCGTCGCCGTCGAGCAGCCGGTTGTTGCCCGCCATGCTGGCCCACAGCGCCCGGTTGACGTGCTCGCCGTCGGGGTCGCCCTCGGCAACCACGCCGAAGTGCCCCGCCTTCTTGACGAGCTGCCCCCGCGCCAGGTCGAACAGCGGGATGCCCGGCATGCTCTCAACCGTGTTAATCACCAGCATCGAGCCGCGCGGCTTGGGCAGCTTCCCGAGCAGCTCCAGCGGGCTGATCTCTTCCTGAAGGTCCTGCCCGAAGGCGATGCCGACGTGCGCGACAGGCCCCAGCTCCGTCGCCTGGTCTGGCCTGTCGACGAAAATACATCCGCGAGCTTCCAGCCGCTCGCGGAGCTTCGACAGAATGTAGCTCTGCAATCTGTTACGTGGAGACCGGCTCACGTAGACGTTGACCGGTTTTGGCTCCCACTCGTAAGCCGCCACCGCCCCGTGGGACGTTCCGAGTTGGCTGTGTGTCACTTAGGTGTTCCTCCCTATATACTGCCACCGTTCCGCACCACTGGCAGCGTATCCTGCCATAGTTCGTACCGCATTGGGGGGTGAAATGCAAACAGACGCCGCGGCCAGCCCCATCATGCGCCGATGCGGCATTCATGGGACAGCATCACCGTTCGCTGTAAGAGAGATGTGAGCCTGCGCTACAGTGCGCTGATCTCCCCTACCTCCTGCACATCCACGGGCATGCCGTTGATCTCTGAGGGGATAATATCTTCCGGCGCAAGCGCGCTGCGCGGCACTTTCTCACGCACCAGCACCACGAGGGCCACGTCGTCCGTGTGCGCCCCGCCGCGCTGGCGAAGCCCAACCCCCACCCCCACCACGTTCGCTTTGGCCATTAGCTCGCTTTCGTGAGCATCCTTTACCGACCTGGCCCGCTCGAATGCGGAGCGCCGCTGTTCGTCGTTCATATCGTAATCTCCAGTGCATCCAGCACGGCACGGATCGGGCTGAAGATGGTCGCCTGGCTGGAGCCGGCGAACAGCAGGCCCGTTGCCTGCTGCGTCTCGACGCTCACCACCAGCGAGCCCGAGTCGCCGCCTTCCGACATCGGCGTGGTGACTGCCTGGTTCACGAAGCGCGCCGTCTGCCCGATGCCGTAGCTCACGTCGACGGTTGCCTCCAGCACCGTGACCGTCCCGTTGGTGTGCCCAGTCGTCCGGCCCGACTTCGTCACCGCCATTCCGAGCGCCGGGTCGACTGTGCCCGCCACCGTCCCAATGTCCAGTATCTCGTCCAGCACATCGGCGTCGTTCTCGGGGCGAGCAACCGCGGCGTCGACCTCGTTCGTCGCCTCGGCCTGCATCTTGAAGGTCGCCAGCCGGTGGCTCGACCCGACCAGCCGGGCCGCGAGGTTGCCGAGCATGGCGTAGGCGTCTGCCGCGCTGCACGTCCCCGGCGAGACGCTGAACGTGATCGGAATAAAGCGCTCCAGCCGCGCGATCACATCCGCGGGCTGCGTGCCGCCGTCGATAGGCCCGGGCTGCAGGATGGGGTCGCCGGGCATCGCGTCGTTGCTGTTGGCCAGCACATGGTTGTTCGAGAGGATCAGCCGCTGGCCTGTGGTCCGGTCCCGCACCACCGCGCCGAGCGTCCCGGCAGTTACCTTGTAATGTGCGATGCTCACGCCGCCGGGCGCCGGGCGCCAGCGATCCGTGCGGGCCTGCAGTGCGCGGAGCACGCCGACCTCGACGACATCCGTCGGGATGCTGTCCACCTGCGCGGGCACCATGTCGTTTGCGGACAGCCCCGCCCGCGGGACCTTGTCTCGCACCAGCACCACGATGCTGATCTGGTCGGTCAGCAGCCCGCCGACCTGCTTGAACCCGATGCCGACGCCGACGACGTTCGGCTTGTCCAGAATGCGCTTCTCTGCTTCCTGCCGTGCCCCGCTGATGCCTCCGTACTGCGCCATGCGATTACCCCCTCGTAGCTCTCACCCGATAAACGCTGTCTCCAGTATACAACCAGTTTCGAGCGGGTTGGGGCCTTACTGTGGTGGCATTCCGGTCCCGGACAGGCTATTCTCTGCCTCGTTGTAGTCTGTTGCACGCATCTGATAGAGCAGAGAGCTATGTCGAAATCACTCCGGCGCTGGGTGCTGTTTGTCGTCGTCGTAGGCGCCGTTCTCGCGTTAGACCAGACCGCAAAATGGCTCGTCGTCAACCGGCTGTCGATGGGCGAGACGTGGGTGCCCATCCCGGCAATCAGCAGCTTCATCCGTGTTACCCGCAGCTTTAACACCGGGGCCGCCTTCGGCATGTTCCCGCTGGCGTCGAACATCCTGCTCGCGCTGGCCATCATCACGGTGATCGCCTTCACCTTCATCTACCCGAGCCTGCCCGCCCGCGCCCGGCTGTCGCGCATCTCCATCGCGCTGATCGTCGGCGGCGCGCTCAGCAACGCCATCGACCGCATCCGCTTCGAGCACGTGGTCGATTATTTTCACGTGCAGCTCACCCCGGCGTTCGCCAACGTCTCGAACTTTGCCGACCACGCCATCACCGTCGGCGTGATCCTGCTGCTCGTGGACCAGTGGCTGGTCGAGCGCGAGGAGCAGCGCCAGGCCGCCGAGCAGCCCGCCGAGCCTGTGGACGGCGAACCCCCGTTCGGCGAACCTCCGTTCGGCGAACCTCCGTTTGAGGCAACGCAGTCCTCGACACCGTCGGTGGATTAACCTCCAACCCGATTCGAAGCCCCCGTGCGCGTTAATTTAGGGTGACTTGACCGCTTAACTAGCGACCCCTCTGAAGTTGCTTCGCAACCCCATCTCCCCACTGTTAGGGGCAAGGCGCTGGCTACGTCGGCGTCGAACCTATGGAGAACCTGCCTCCGTGGAGTTGACATAGCCAACTCCCTGTGAGAAATGGCTGTGCCATTTCTCTTTGCCCCCTTGCAGGGGGAAATGGCCCGAAGGGCCAATGGGGGTCGCAGGCAGATCATACGACTGGTGAGTCACGCGCACATTCGGCGGCTAAGTTTGACAGCTGGGCTCTACATGCCCGGCGGGCCCGTGTACTAAACAATTCCGGTCGATATAATCAACTTGAGCACATCATGAAACGAGAGGTACAGGCTTCACACCGTGATTGTCTTTGACGTCTACGCAGACCTCGCCTGCCCCTGGTGCTACATCGGGGAGCGGCGGCTGCATAAAGCCCTCGCCCAGCGCCCGGATATCGAGGTCGAGCTGAACTGGCGGCCGTTCCAGCTCAACCCGCGCGCCAACCCCGCCGGTGAGCCCTGGGACGAGCACGTCGAGCAGAAGTTTGGCGCGAGAGCGCGCCAGATGTTCGAGCACGTGACCCGCGCCGGCGCGACGGAGGGCCTTGACTTCGCCTTTGACCGCATCGCAAGCGCACCGAACACCGTAGATACGCACCGGCTGATCCTGTTTGCCGGGCGGCACGGCAAAGCCTGGGACATGGCTGACCGGCTGTTCCGGGCTTACTTTGCCGAGGGGCGTGACCTGAACGACCACAGCCAGCTTGCGGAGCTTGCCGCCTCCGTTGGCCTCGACAGTGCCGCCGTGCGCGAATACCTGCCCGGCGACGAGGGCCGCGACGCGGTCATGCAGAGCCAGCAGCAGGCGTACCGGCTCGGCATCTCAGGCGTGCCGTTCTTTGTCGTCAACGGGCGCTACGGCGTCTCAGGCGCACAACCGGTCGACGTCTTCCTCGAAGTCCTCGACACCGTCCAGCAGGAGCTCGAAGCGGAGTCGGTCTGACGCACACGGGACGATCCCCGCACAAGGTCGGTAGGGGGTCGTGACGCTTTGCCTCATTGGACCGGGCCTGGGCGGCTGACGGCCACGCCGGGGAATGGAATTCCCCGGCTACAAGATCGCTTGCGACCCGGTCGTCTTGCGACCCGGTCGCCTCGCGACCCGCGAAGCCCCCCGGGGCTAGCCCGCTGCAAGCGGGCCGGAGCTTCGCTCCGGGAGTCCCCGAAGGGGACTTGGCGGCAGCGAAGCTGCCCTGTAGCCCGGAAATTCATTTCCGGGCGAGACTTCTGCATGCCCCGGTTGACAGCCCCGCCCCGACTCGTTATCCTATGCCCATATCAACCCGATACCACAGCGCGTTGAGCGGGACGAGTACCCGCAGCACCGGCGTTCAGAGAGGCGGGGCCACCGGCTGAGAGCCCTGCCCGCAAGGATGCGGCGAAAACCCCCCGCGAGCGCACCCCGGAAAGCGCCCGGCGCAAGTATGGGGTGACGGTTGGCCCCGTTACAGGCCTCAGAGATGGCGGCATGCCCTCCGCCTTGCGGGCTGTGCATGCATCGCCAAGTTGGGTGGAACCGCGGTTGACTCCACGCCCCAATGGGTGTGGAGTCGTTTTGTTTTCGCCGGTTGGATGGTGCAAGGACTGACAGGAGACGACGAATCATGATTAGCGAACAGGGATCCAGGTACGGTGAGGCGGTCGTGCCTTACCAGGAGACGAAGCTCTACCGTATCCGCCACTCGGCGGCCCACGTGATGGCCCAGGCCGTGCTGGAGCTGTACCCCGAGGCCAAGCTGGCCATCGGCCCGCCGGTGGAGAACGGCTTCTATTACGACTTCGACCTCGGCAGGAACGAGGATGGCAGCCCGCGCACGTTCAGCCAGGAGGATCTGGAGAAGATCGAGCAGCGGATGAAAGAGATCATCCGCGAGGACCATCCCTTCGAGTTCCGCGAGGTCAGTGCCGAGGAAGCCCGCGAGCTCTTTGCCGACCAACCCTACAAGCAGGAGCTCATCGAGGGCTTGACCTCAGGCGAGGTCGACGAGGACGGCGCGGAGCAGGACGAGCACATCGACGTGGTCATTTCGACGTACCGGCACGACACGTTCGAGGACCTGTGCCGCGGGCCGCACGTCGAGAGCACGGGGAAGATTCCTGCCGACGGCATCAAGCTGATGAACGTGGCCGGGGCCTACTGGCGCGGCGACGAAAACAACCCGATGCTGCAGCGCATCTACGGCACGGCCTGGCCCAACAAGAAGGAGCTCAAAGCGTACCTGCAGATGCTGGAGGAGGCGCGCCAGCGCGACCACCGCAAGCTGGGTCGCGAGCTCGACATCTTCACGTTCGACGACGAAGTCGGCCCCGGCCTGCCGCTCTGGCTGCCCAACGGCACGGTCATGGCGGAACAGCTTGAGCGCCTCGCCTGGGAGACGGAGCACCGCCACGGCTACGACCAGGTGCGCACGCCGCATCTCGCCAAGGAAGACCTTTTCATCCACAGCGGGCACCTGCCCTACTACGCGGGCAGTATGTACCCGCCGATGGAGATGGAGGGCACGAGCTACTACGTCAAGCCGATGAACTGCCCGATGCATCACAAGATCTTCGCGGCGCGTCCGCGCAGCTACCGTGACCTGCCGCTGCGCCTGGCGGAGTACGGCACGTGCTACCGCTACGAGAAGAGCGGCGAGCTGTTCGGGCTGCTGCGCGTGCGCTCGATGCAGATGAACGACGCCCACATCTACACGCCCGTCGAGCTGTTCGAGCAGGAATTCCTCGACGTGATCAACATGTACCTGGAGTACTTCGCGATCTTCGGCATCGACCGCTACGTGATGCGTTTCAGCACGCACCACCGCCGCGGCCTCGGCAAGAAGTACGTGGATAACGAGGCGCTCTGGCTGCAAACGGAGCAGATGGTCCGCGAGGTGATGTCCAACAGCGGCGTGCCGTTCGTCGAGGTACCGGACGAGGCGGCCTTCTACGGCCCGAAGATCGACGTGCAGATCTGGAGCGCCACGGGCCGCGAGTTCACGCTGGCCACGAACCAGGTGGACTTCGCGCAGCCGGCGAGCTTCAACCTGACGTTCACGAACCGCGACGGCGAGGAGGAGATGCCGCTGGTGCTGCACCGGGCGCCGCTCAGCACGCACGAGCGCATGATCGGCTTTCTGCTTGAGCACTACGCCGGCAACTTCCCGGTGTGGCTGGCACCCGAGCAGGTGCGCGTCATCCCGATCACGGATGGCCACCACGAGTATGCCAACCGCATCGCGCGGGAGCTGTTCGACGCGGGGGCGCGGGCCAAGGCTGACCTCGGCTCCGACCGCATGGGCGCGAAGATCCGGCATGCACAGCTCATGAAGGTGCCCTACATGCTCGTCGTGGGCGACCGCGAAATGGAGGACAACGTCGTCTCGCTGCGCAAGCGCGACGGCACGCAGGTGAACAACATGCCGGTCGCCGAGTTCGTGGCGCTGATCAAGGAGCGCATCGCCACGCGCTCCCCGGAGCTGTAGAGCAACAACACTAGACAATCGTAGGGGCGCGTGTTGCGCAACTTGCGTTGCGCAACGCGCATGCCTGCGCCCCTACCCATGATATCGCCGTTCGCCATAACGTAAGGGCGCAGCGCCCTCGCGTGACCTGCCTTCGACCCCCTTCGCCCCTTCGGGGCACTTGCCCCCTTTCAGGGGGCAGAAAAGCTGCCGGCGTGCCGCCTTCGCCCCCTGTAAGGGGGAGATGACGGGCGAAGCCCGACAGAGGGGGTCGTCGGCGGTTTCCAATCGTAGGGGCGGGTCCAATGATGCTTCGCAGCACGACCCGCCCCCTTTCGTATCACTCTAGCATGGCCGGGGGTTCAGCCCATAACCCCCTTCGACGCCGTTCGCTCTGCGAACGCCGCCACTTCCCCCTTTCAGGGGGCAGTTGGGTTGGTTGCGCTGATGATGATCGCGCGGCGAGCCGCCCCTTGCCCCCTCTCAGGGGGAAATGGCCCGTAGGGCCAAAGGGGGTAAAAGGCAATACAACACCTACCCCTGACCTTCACCGTTCGCCACGTCGTAGGGGCAGGTCCAATGATGCTTCGCATCACGACCCGCCCCTATTACCAACCCTTCTGTGACATCTGTGTCATCTGTGGACTCATTCGTCCCTTCGTGTCATTCGTGACATTCGTGGATCAAAATATCTCTGCCGCCTCTCACATCCCCCAGCCGAGCACGCTGCGCGCCTGCGCCACCCACTGCTCCGCCGCCTCGAAATCGCCCTTCCACAGCGCCACCCGCGCCCGGTCCGCTGCGAGGTAGGCCTCATAATACACCGGATTCTCGTCCTCGTAGTGGTAGAACACGTACGCGTACGTCTCCGCGACCTGCTGCTCGGCGGACCGCAGCCGCGCGGCGTCGAGCGTCGGGGCCTGCGCCCAGCGGGCCGCCAGCGTCGCCCGCCACTCTGCATCGAGCTCGGCGAGCGTCTTGCCGTAGACCGCCGTGTACGCCGAGGTCGTGTACACCTGCCGGAACGCGTCCAGCCCGTACGTGTCGATCAGATAGCCGGTGAAGCACCCTGCCCCGAAGTACGCCGCGGGGTGCCGGATATGCCCCTTGAACGCCTCGCGGTCCGTCTCGATATCCACCAGCGGCGGGATCATCCCGGCAGCGTCCATCGCCGTGCACCACTCGACGGCAGGCAGGTAGCCGCCCGCCTCCAGTGCCGGCATCGCCGCCCAGGTCGCCAGACCCTCCGACAGCATGATCGACTCTTCCGGGTTGCCGATGACGTGCGCCGCGACGAGGTGCGCCAGCTCGTGCGCGAAGAAGTAGGTGTTGTCCGCCTCGGTGCCCGTCCCGTCGTGCAGCACGTAGACCTGGTTGATATCCCCGGCGCTCAACCCGCGCAGGTGCGCGTTGGGCCGCGCATAGAGCGTGCCGGCCACCAGCACCTCGAAGCGTTCCTCCATCATCGCGCCGAGTGACCCCTCGGCCAGCGCCAGCGCCTCTTCGACCATCGCCAGCGTCTCGTCGAGGTGGGCCTCGGTGTACGTGCCGGGCTGGTAGTACAGCGTGAAGCGGGGGCGACGGTAGAAGCGGGGGTAGTTCTCCGCGAGGTTCATCCGCAGCATGGAGGGCGCCCAGCCGCTCCGGTAGGCGCGTTCGCCCGTCTCGGGCGCGGGCAGATCGGCGGTTGGCTGTGGCTCGGCGGTCGGCGTCGGCTCAGGGAGTGCGGCGGGCATGGCGTCCGGCGTCGCCGTGGGCGCGGGCGGCTGCGTCACAACCGGCGAGAGCGTCGGCAGAGCCGCCGCAGCAGGCGGCGCGTCACGCTCCAGCACGACCACCACCCACGCGCCGAGCACCAGCCCGACGAGCGCCAGCACCGCCACCAGCGCCACGCCGAACCCGACCGGCACCCGCCCCGACAGGCCGGGAGCTCGTTTCTTTTGCTGTTCCTGCTCGATTCTCATGCGCGGTCTGGGGGATCACCCGGTTGCTGTGCGTGCTTCGCAGCGGCAATCATAAACCACGAGCGCCGCGAATTCCACAAGTGGGCGGGCAGCCGCTTATCGGGGCGTCCAGTCGGGGCCATACTCGTTGGCCGCCTGCGTCGTGAGCTGGACGGTCTCCCGTGTCGCCATCATGAAGGCGTACAGGCCGGTGTTCTGGCCCTCCGTGCGGTTGAAGAAGATCATCTGCCCGCTGCCCGACCACGTGGGGCGGCCATTCTGCCCCTCGGTGATCAGCGGCACGGACTGGCCCGTCGCGGTGTCAACCACCCACACCTCGTCGACGCGCCCGGTGCCGTCCAGCGTGTTGTACACGATGGAGCCGCCGTCCGGCGCCCACACCGGAAAGCGGCAGTCCGGCGCGGGGCACTCGTAGATGACCTCAAGCTCACCCTCGGGGTAGCTCATCACGGCGATCTCCCACGGGCCGCGCCGCTCCGTCATGAACGCAATGCGCGTGCCATCCGGCGAGAACTGCGGTGCGCGGTCGCCGGTGTTGTCGTCAGTCAGCTGGACGGGCTCGCCGCCCTCGGCGGGTATCGCGTAGATCTCGCTCGACGCCCCCGTGCCCCGCTCATAGACGATCGTCGCGCCGTCCGGCGACCAGTCGGGGTGGCTGGCCGGGGCGCTGCCCTCTGTCAGTTGTTCGACGGCGCTGCCGTCGGCGTTCATCACGAAGATCTGGCGCTGCCCGGTTCGCTCTGACTCGAACGCGATGCGGTTGCCGTCCGGCGACCAGTCCGGCTCGCCGTCGTAGGTGCTGTTGCTCGTCAGCGCGCGCCCGTTCTGGCCGTTGTCGTCGATCACCATGACCTCGGCGCTGCCGCCGCTGCCGCGCGTGTAGGCCAGCCGCCCCGGCCCCTCCGGCAGCGGGGCCATCCCCGGCGTCTGCGCCAGCGTGGCGATGGGCGGCGTATTCGTGATGTCACCCTCGGCCAGCGCCGTGATGGTCGCCGTCGGCTGCGCCTCCGTCGCGGTGGGCAGTGGCTCGACGAGCCCGGCAGTCGCAGCCGGAGCCTGCGTTGCCGTGGAGAAGCTCACGCCGGGTGCGCCTCCGGGGAACTGCGTCGTAGGCAGACGCTCGGCTGCGCCGGCCTGCAGGCTCTTCATCACCAGTATGCCCGCCGCCACCGCCGTGCCGACGATGGCCAGCCCCAGCACGACGTTGACCAGCCCCGGTGCGATGCGCCGCTTCTCAGGCCGCCGGGCGGAGCGCGCAGTCGGCGCGACAGGCGCGGCGGCGGAGGGCAGCGTCGCGGGCCCGGCAGCCGCCGGCACACCGGCGACCGGCCCCACGGGCGGCGGGTAGGCTTCCTGCCCCGCCATCGCCTCGACGACGGTGCGGAAGGCCGCGGCGAGCGCCCCCGCCGAGGCGTACCGCGCGGCGGGGTTCTTGGCGAGCGCCCGCTGCAGCACCCGGTCGAGCGCCGCGGGCAGCGTCGAGTCGTACTCGCGCACCGACGGCGCCGGGTCCTTCACCTGCTTAACCATGATCTCAAGCGGGGTATCTGCCTCGAATGGCGGGCGGCCCGTCACCAGCTCGTAGATCAGCACGCCCAGCGCATACACGTCGCTGGCGGGGGTCGCAGGTTTGCCCTGGCATTGCTCCGGCGACATGTAGCTTGGCGTGCCTGCCACCCCTGCGCCCGCCTCGACCGGCGCGGCGTCCAGCATCTGCGCGATGCCGAAATCCGTGAGGTAGGCGTTGCCCTGCTCGTCGAGCAGTACGTTGCTCGGCTTGAGGTCGCGGTGAATCACACCCTGCGCGTGTGCGTAGTCGAGCGCCTCGGCGATCTGCCCCACGATCCGCGCCGCCGCGTCGAGCTCGACGCCCTGGTAGAACAGCCGCCGCTGCAGCGAGCCGCCTTCCAGCAGCCGCGTGACGATGTACGGCATCCCCTCGTGCTCGCCGTAGGCGTACACCGGCAGGATCGACCGGTGTTCGAGCCGGGCGATGGTGCGGGCCTCTTGCTGGAAACGCTTCAGGGCTTTAGGGTCGTCGGAGATGTCGCGGGGCAGCAGCTTGAGCGCGACGAAGCGGTCAAAGGAGGGCTGGTAGGCCCGGTAGACGGTCGCCATGCCGCCCTCGCCGACGACATCCGTGAGCTCGTACTCGCCAATTCGCTCGCCGATCATGGGTGTTGCACCCTCTGTCACGGTTTCATTCAGTCCGCGAGAACTGTATCACAGAGACCGGGTGGCTGCTAACTAGGAAAACCCCTCAGATCGGGCCACAGCGACACGGACCACGCCGCGGTAGGGGCAGGTCTGAGACCTGCTCCTACCTGACTGACCGGTGCTTCAGGAGGCGAAGGCGTTGGCTTAGCCGAGGCACGAGCGCACTACAAACCACCCCCTCTGCCCCCTTTCAGGGGGAAGTGCCCCGAAGGGGCGAAGGGGGTCGGAGCCGGGTAACGCGATACGGTTACAGCAGCACAAACGCCACCACGAGGCTCAGCGCCGCCGTCTTCTCCGTTCAGGGCCCGAAGGCGTTGGCTTAGCCGAGGCACGAGCGTACTACAAACCACCCCCCTCTGCCCCCTTTCAGGGGGAAGTGCCCCGAAGGGGCGAAGGGGGTCGGAG
>CAZDLX010000039.1:19727-24216 GCA_964506005.1 uncultured Anaerolineae bacterium
AACGCGATACGGTTACAGCAGCACAAACGCCACCACGAGGCTCAGCGCCGCCGTCGCCGCGAACAGCGGCATGACGAGCCGCCGCACCGCGCCGCTACCGATGACCACCGCGATGCCGCCCTTGAACAGCGTGTTCGCCGCCGCGCCGAGTGTCACCGCGCGGACCGCCGTCTCCTGCGCCAGCGACGACCCCGACAGCTTGGCCATCGAGAGCGTCACGGCGTCCATCCCGGCCACCCCGCCGATCACGCTTGAGATGTACGCTCCCGCGTCGCCCAGCGCCACCTCCGCCGCCCGCGAGAGCCACAGTACCACCGCGAAGATCACGCCGAAGGTCAGCGCGGGCCGCAGCGCGAACGGGCTGCGCCGCTCCCGGCCGGGCGGCAGGGTGGCCTGATCCCGCCGGAAGAAGCGCCACCACAGCCACGCCACGCCCAGTCCCGACACCGCCGCGCCGACCAGCATCGGCCCCAGCAGCGCCACCCCGAGCTCCCGGTTCAGCACGAAGGCCAGCACCAGCACCCGGAAGAACATCCCCGTCGAGGCGACGGCGATGGCCAGCGCGAACAGCCGCGAGAACTGGCTCTCTTCGTCCTTGTTGCTGCGGTGCGCGAACTCGTACGTGACCGCCGTGCTGGAGATCATCCCGCCGAGCACGCCCGTCAGCCCGATGCTGCGCTGCGCGCCGAACATCTGCGAGAGGATGTAGCCCGCCAGGTTGATGCCTGCCACCAGCACGACCATCAGCCAGATCTCGCGCGGGTTCAGCACGTCGAGCGGGCCGTAGGTGCGGTCGGGCAGGATGGGCAGCACGATCACGCTGACGACGGCGAACTCCAGCCCCGCCCAGATGTCCTCGCGGTCCACGTGCGTCAGGAAGGCCTGCAGGTTCGGCTTGAAGTTTAGCACCAGCACCACGCCGACCGTCACCGCAGCGGCCAGCGTCAGCAGGTCCCAGTACACCATCGCGCCGAGTACGAAGGCCAATAGGAAGGCCACCTCCGTCGTGATGCCAAAGTGCCCGGTGTCGAAGCCCTTGATGTACGAGATGAGGGCGAAGGCAGCCACCGCGAAGAAGCCGATGATGAACAGCCAGTACCCGACGACGTACTCGCTGACGAACGAGAGCAGCGCCCCGAGCAGGCTGATCAGCGCGAAGGTGCGCATCCCCGCGAAGATGACGGGCTTATCTCGCTCGCGTTCCAGCCCGATCAGGAAGCCGAGCACCATCGCCAGCCCGAACCGCGCGAATAGAACCTCAAGCGCAGGTAATTCTCCAGTTATACCACTCACGACCATTAAGCCTGTTCTACTGTTCGCCGCACCGGCGGCGCCCATATTAAGAGTGTGTTAAGCCAGTAACATACCACGAGCCGCCCACTCGGGACAACCTGTTTAGGACTATTTTAGTCGGCATATGGAATGTCACCCTGCTTCATTCGTATCAACTTGGGGTGGACGGACGACCAAGCCACGACCCCCTCTGCCGACGCTTCGCGTCGCCATCTCCCCCTGTTAGGGGGCGAAGGGGCTGGCTGCGGCTGCGGGCGAATCTACAGAGAATCACCATCTGCCCCCTGAAAGGGGGAAGTGGCGGCGTTCGCGAAGCGAACGGCGTCGAAGGGGGTCTAAAGCCGGGTTGACGCAAGCCACTTGTCTTAAGTTTGCAGGCATGGGGCAGGTCCAATGATTTACAGCATCACAACCTGCCCCCTATCCTAATATTGTCATTTACCATAACGTAGGGGCGTAGCATGCTACGCCCCTACTCCATCCGTGTCATTCGTAGATCAACCTGTTCTAGTTTTCCATCTGTGTTCATCTGTGGACTCACTTCCCGCCGTTTTCAACATTGGCCCAATCGCCGTATAATCAGCGCCATGCCGACCCTTGTCCTCGCCCTGAATTACTGGTTACACCTGCTCGCGACCGTCCTGTGGCTCGGTGGGCTGGCGATGCTCGTCCTGCTGGCCTGGCCCAGCCTGGCCGGCCAGCCGCCCGGCGAGGAGAGTGCCGCCGGCCAGTTCGTCGGAGCCGTCGAGCGCCGCTTCCGGCCCCTGGCGAATGTCAGCCTCGTCGTGCTGCTCGTCACGGGCATGATTCAGATGGGGGGCGACCCGCACTACGAGGGGCTGCTCCAGTTCGGCAGCCCGTGGTCGCTGAGCCTGTTGGCCAAGCACCTCGTGATCGTGGGCATGGTCGCCGTCGCCGCCCTGCTGCAGTGGGGGGTCTACCCCGCGCTTGACCGGGCCCGTCTGCTTGCCGGGCGCGGTGACGCAGCCGAGCTCCGCTCGGCCCAGCGCCGGCTCCGCCGCCTGGCCGCCGTGAATCTGGCGCTCGGCGTCGTGGTTTTGCTCTTGACTGCCTATATGACCGCGCTGTAGATAGCCCCATGAGCGACACGCCTGCCCGGCCCACCCCGGAAGCTCCCGGCCCGCACCCGCCGCTGCGCTGGTATCTGCCGCTTGGTGTTGCCCTGCTGCTGCTCGCCGCGTTCTTCCGTACGTGGGATCTCACCACCAACCCGCCCGGCCTGCACCCCGACGAGCTGATCAACACGCAGCTCTCCGACCGTCTGCGCCAGGGCGACGTCGCCGTGGTGTATGACGAGGTAGAGCCGGGGCGCGAGGGTCTGTACTACGCCGTGCTCGCCGCCTCGACGACCGTCACGGGGCGCGGCCTGATGCTCTGGCGGCTGCCCTCCGTGTGGCTGTCGATGCTCTCGCTCGCCGTCGCCGCGCTGCTGATGCGGCGGCTCTATGGCCGGCGGGTCGCCGTCATGGCGCTCGGCCTGATGGCGGTGTCGTTCTGGGCGGTGTGGATGGGCCGCACCGTGCAGCACGTCGCCCTGCTGCCGCTCGCCGCTTGCTTCGTCCTGTACACGTTTGCCCGCGCCTTTACTTCCCCGCGCCCGACGGAATCGAGCCTGTGGTTCACCGTCGGCGGGCTGGCGCTCGGCTTGTCGCAGTACGTGCACGTCACCGCCTGGACGCTTCTGGCGCTGTTTGTCGCGTACGTTCTCTACCGCGCCGCCGTCAACCGGCCTGAGATCCGCCGGCACCGCGCCAACATCCTGTACGCGCTGCTGCTCGCCGCCACCATCGACGTGCCGCTGATCATCTACTCGGTGCGCTACCCCGGCACGCGCGAGTTCCTGCCGCTGGCGCGGCAGCCGGACCTCATCTTTCAGGCCCCCGAGCGTCTGCTCTCGGCGCTGGCGGCGCTCGTCCTGCGTGGGGACGTGCTGCCCGCGCAAAACCTGCCGGGGCGGCCCGTGCTTGGCCCGGTCGTCGGCGCGCTGCTCGTTATCGGCATCGGGGTGGCGCTGGCCCGCTGGCGCCGTGCGCCTTACGGCCTGGCGCTGCTGTGGCTGTTCATCGGCCTGATACCCGCAGCGTTCCACCCCCAGCGCGCGGATTTTGAGACGATGGGCATCATCATGCCGCTGGTGTTCGCCTTCCCCGCGCTCGGGCTGCGCGCGCTGGTGCAGGTCGCCCGGGAGCGGCTGCGCGGACGCCCGCGCGAAGCCGGCGTGACGCTCGTCGGCGCGATCGTCGCGGCGCTGATCGTCGCCAACGCGGTCTGGACCTACCGCGACTACTTCCTGATCTGGCCCGCGCGTGAAGATGTGCGCGCCGCGTACCAGTCCGAGATCGGCGCGCTGGCCCACTACCTCGACACCAGCTCCGACCCGACGCCCGTCTCGGTGTGCTCGCTCCCGGTGGACACCGCCGCAGACCGGTTTGCGCTCACCAACGACGAGCTTCTCGATACGCTGATGCACCGCAGTGATGCCCAGCTTCGCTTCTTCGACTGCACCGAGAGCCTCGTCATCGCCCACGGCGGCGAGTCGCAGCGCATCATCTTCCCGCGCGGGCGCTACTATGAGCGTCTGCCCGGCCCGCTGCTGGCCTGGATGCGCTACGCCGAGGACGAGCAGGTGCCCGGCGTCGGGCCAGACGTGGTGATGCGCTTCGAGGCCAGCGAGGAGCTCGCCGACCGGGCAGGGGCCTTCATCACCACCGCGCTCACCGCTTGGCCCCCCGAGGCCCGCATGGAGGGCCTTGCCAACCTGCCGCTCTCCTTCGGCTACAACGTCGCCTTCCTGGGCTACGAGATCAGGGACGACACCGTCTTCGCCGGGGACTGGGTGGAAGTCACCTCGTACTGGCGCATGGACGGCCCGCCGCCGCCGGAGCTTACGCTGTTCGCCCATCTTCTCGGCAACCCGGTCGTGATCGTCGCCCAGGACGACAGTCTCGGGGTGCGGACCGGCACGCTGCAGGTGCGCGACGTGTTCCTCCAGTACAGCCTGATTCAAACCCCCGCGGGCCTGACGCCGGGCCCCTACCCCATCTCGCTTGGCCTGTACTTCCCTGACACAAGCGAGCGCCTGCACGCCTTCGTCGACCAGCAGCCTATCGCCGACCGCATCTTCATCCGCAGCGTCACCGTCCAGCGCTAGGGTCTGCTCGAAGAGTCGCGATCG
>CAZDLX010000040.1:0-15519 GCA_964506005.1 uncultured Anaerolineae bacterium
CGTCGCGGGCAGCCAGATCACCCCCCGGGCTTGCCTTCTGGCGCGACCTCAGGATGCCCTCGCAAGAAATCCGCTATTATCTAAGTCGTAATGCCGCACCAGCTGCTGGATCCCGGTTCGGAGGCCGTATATGAAACCGCGTGTCACAGTGATCACGCTCGGCGTTGACGATCTCGAAGCCGCGCTCCGGTTCTACCGCGACGGTCTCGGCTTTCCATCGGAGGGCATCATCGGCCAGGAGTTCGAGCATGGCGCGGTGGCCTTCTTCGATCTACAGCCGGGCCTGGTGCTCGCCATCTGGCCCCGCGAGAGCGTCGCCCATGATACCGGCATGGTGGAAGGGCCTCCAAGCTCGACTGAGTTCACGCTCGGGCACAACGTGTCGTCGCAGGACGAGGTCGACGCGGTCATGGAGCAGGCCCGCAGCGCCGGGGCGACGATCGCCAGGGAAGCGCAGGATACCTTCTGGGGCGGCTACTCCGGCTACTTTGCCGACCCCGACGGGCATTTGTGGGAGGTCGTCTGGAACCCCAACCTGCTGCCTGAGGACTGATGCGGTACTCTGGCCAACGGCTTAACCCAGTTCTTGACCAATCCCCGCAATTCGGACTAGAATGGTCTGTAACGCCGGCTGCTTCTCCCCGGTTCCTCCAATCGTCAGAACCCCACACCCTTCACCCGGCCGGTGCACTGGCACTGGAAGTCTTCGATTGGGAGGGTAGTGTGACATGACGGACCGTGATACTGTTCGGGCGGGCACGCAGAGCAACCTGGAGGGCAGCGACCGCATCTTGCCGCTGACCCGCTGGGTGGCGCTGGTCGTCATCCCGTTTCTGCTGGCCGCCTGTGTAATCCTCTGCTTCTTTCCGGACCGCACCGCCGAATTCTTTGCCTGGCCAATCAACCCGCCGATGACGGCGTGGTTTATGGGCACAGGCTACCTCGGCGGCGCGTTCTTCTTCGCCCGGGTCGCCACGCAGTCACGCTGGCATCGCGTCGCAGTCGGCTTCCCGGTGGTGACGGTGTTCACCATTGCGATGCTCGGCGCGACGCTGCTGCACCTCGACCGCTTCAACCTGGGGACGCTGCCATTCTATACCTGGCTGGTGCTGTACATCGTCACGCCAGTGCTCGTCCCGGCGGTCTGGCTGCTGAACCGCCGCACCGACCCCGGCACCCTGGAGCCCGGCGACATCCGCGTGCCGCCGCTGGCGCGCATCGTGATGGGCGCTGCCGGCGTGGTTCAGCTCGTCTTTGCCATTGCCGGCTTCATCCGGCCCGAGTTCGCGATTGCCGTCTGGCCCTGGACGCTCAGCCCGCTGATCGCGCGAGTGCTGTGCGGCTGGCTCGCGTTCCTGGGGGCGGGCGGGCTGCTCATGGCCCGCGAGCCCCGCTGGAGCGCCTGGCGGATAGCCCTGCGGAGTATCGGGCTGTGGCAGCTGCTCGTCCTGATCGGCATAGCGATCCACGCGGCTGATTTCACCGCGCCGCTGGTGAACTGGTACACGGTGCTCGTTGCGGTGGGCACGGCGGCCATCGGCGCCGCTTACCTGTGGATGGAGCTGCGCCACCGGGGCGAAACCGGCAGCCAGGCGGTCCAGCCGAGCAGTTGACTCATCTGGAGGGGCACAGGCCTACGATGACGACAACCGAGCTTAGCGCGGCGCCGGCTGAGGCGCCGCCGATCACAGCCCGGCGCTTCTTCCGCCGGCTGTTCATTATTACCATGACTTACGCCGCCGTCACGGTGCTGGCAGGCATGCCGACCTGGTTCGGCCTGATCCCACGAGGCGGCGAGCTGTGGCAGCTCACGCCGTACGTCCTCGTGACGATGGTGCCCGCCTCGCTGCTGGCCGATTATCTGGCAGTGAGGGCATTCTCGCGCCCCGTCTGCGACGGGCTGGCCTGTCTGGAAACCGGCGGCGAGTGCCCGCCCGAGCTGCTGGAGCGGGCGCTCGTGCGGGCGCTGAATCTGCCGGGGCTCACCGCCCTCCGGGTGATGCTCATTCACCTCCCGGCGGGTTTCATCGTCGGCTTCGTGGTCTTCGCGCTGATGAGCTCCCGGCTGGGCATCCTGCTCTCGGGCCGCACGCTCGGCTTCCTGCTGATCATGGGCACCGTGATCTCGGCGACCCACGCCATCCTGGAGCATTTCGCCGTCCAGCACGAGGTCCAGCAGATCATCCCGGCGATTGCCCGGCGGCTGACGCTGAGCCCGCGCGACATGCGGGCGCGCGCCAGCACCGTCGGCATCCAGACCCAGCTTCTGGTGGTCATGGCGGCGATCACACTGATCCCGCTAATCATCAGTGCGGTGAACGTCGTGTACCGGCTGGTGACGCCGCTGGGAGGCGGCACGCCCGCGGGCAGCCTTGCCGCCGAGCCGCTGATCTTGCCGCTCGCCGTGGTGGTCATCTACGCGCTCGTCTTCATGAGCATCATCGCGCTGCTGCTGGCGCGGCACATGCGAAGCCTGCTGGAGCGCGTGGTGCAGGCCATGGACCGCGTGCGGGTAGGCGACCTCAGCCCCCGGCTGGACATCGTCACCGCGGACGAGTTCGCTGACCTCTACACCGGCTTCAACGAGATGACGGTGGGCCTGCGCGAGCGGGCGCGGCTGCGCGACGCCTTCGGGCGCTACGTCTCGCCGGACCTCGCCGAGCGCGTCAACCGTGAGGGCGTCGTGCTGACCGGGCAGACCGTGCAGGCAAGCGTGATGTTCGTAGACATCCGCGACTTCACCGCGCTCTCGGAGCATATGGAGCCTCACGTCGTGGTCGCCCTGCTAAACGACTATTTCGAGCGCATCGAGCCGGTCGTCAAGGCGGAGGACGGCTGGATCAACCGCTTCATGGGCGACGGTTTTATGGCGGTCTTCGGCGCGCCGGTTATCTGCGACGACCACGCCGCCCGCGCCGTGCGCGCCGCCCGCCGCATCCGCGAGGCGACGCAGACCTACAACGCCGAGTGCGACTGGCCCGATCTGCGCATCGGCATCGGCATTGACACGGGGGAGATGGTGGCAGGCAGCGTGGGCAGCCCCGACCGGCTGGAGTACACCGTCATCGGCAACGCGGCCAACATCGCCTCGCGCATCGAGGCGCTGAACAAGCAGTTCGGCACGACGATCCTCGTCAGCCAGGCGGTGTATGAGCAGGCAGGGCTCGAAGGGGCGGCACACCCCATGCCGCCGGTGCGTGTGAAGGGGGTCTCCGAGCCTATGATCGTCTATGAGGTCGAATAGGGGTGCTCTACCCCATTTCAGAACGCTCTCTCCTGGCCTAGAATCGAGCCAGCAATCGATGTATTCAGCCAGGGGTGAGAATTCCGATGCCAGATTACACAACCACCGCACCACCACTTGACGAGTTTCTGACGTGGCCCTCGGCTCGCGTCGCCGAGGTAACGCGAGCCCGCACCGTCGTCCTCGCCTCGGGGGGCAGCTCGCGCTGGTACTTTCTGGAGCACGGCTCGGCACAGCAGGGCTACGCGCAGGCTGAGCAGTTCCGGGACTACGGGCGGCGCGGCCTGCAGCGCATCGTGGAGCAGGCCAGCATGATGCTCGACGACGGCGCGACGACGGTGTTCGCGCCGGGGTTCGCCGGGGGGCAGGGCGAGCGCAACGCCGAGTACGTCGAGAACCTGAAATGGGCGTATGGCGTGCTCGCCGGGGAGGAAGCGCAGCGGCTCTATGCCGAACACCGGCTCGGCGTGCTGTTCCGCGGCGCGTGGAAGCAGCTTTTCGCGCGGCTCGGCGCGAATGACCTGTCAGAACGCTACGACGCGGTCGAGGCGCAGACCACCGCCGCCAGCGAGCGCTGGCTGGTATGGTTCGTCGCCGAGGACTTTGTGCCCGAGAGCCTGCTGCCTGCAATCAGCCGGAGCCTTGCCGCTACGGGCGCGATGCCCGCGCGTGCCGAGCTTGCCGAGATGTACTACGGCCGCCCGCTGGACGCCGTGGACATCTTTATCAGCAATAACAAGTTCTCGGTAGACGGGATGTGCCCGCCACTGCTGCGGCTGACCGACCTGTACTTCACGGTGAGCCCGTCGTTCTACATGGACCCGCCGCAGTGGCGGCGCATCCTGTACGATTACACGTTTGCACGGCGCAGCCACTACCGCGACTACACCGCGCTCACAGCCGGGGCGGTTGAGGATATGCGCGCCTTCTACCAGGCGAACCGGGGCGTGACGATGGGCGTGGGCGCGTATCACCTGGAGAGCCAGACGTGGCGGCCCGAGCCGTTCCCTGCGCAGCGGGAGCGGGCAGCTGCGGGGTAACCTCACCCCCGGCGCGTCACCTGCCTCCAACACCCTTCGACGCCGTTCGCCGAGCGAACGGCGTTCGTTCTGCAAACGCCGCCACCTCCCCCTTTCAGGGGGCAGAGTGTATGTTGGCGTACCCTATTCGCCCCCTGGAAGGGGGAGATGGGGTTGCTTCGCAACCCCAGAGGAGGTCCGAAGTTCGGTGTATGGCCTGCGTCGCTTGAATCGTGCTGGCTCAGCCTACTTCTTCACCAGCCCCACCTCGAACGCCGTGACATCGACGCCATCCCCGAACGGCACCGGGATGTACATCCCCGGCAGGGCTTCGTTGTCGATGGAGAACTCGAAGCCGAGCGGCTCGGGCGGGTGCAGCAGGGCGGCCTCCAGCACGGTGGTGAAGGGGTGCTCGCCCTGCGCCACCTCGATCCGCGCGCTCCCGGTGCTGATGGTGATGCGGACGCGGTGCCAGGCGGTATCGTCGAGCCAGGACGGCATCGGGCTCACTTCCATCAGGCCGGAGAACTCCGGCGCGAGCACCAGGTCCTGCGCGATGACCGCCGCATACATCCCGCCGGTCGACAGGCTGCGCGAGACGCCAATCGTCGTGATCGGGATGGGGTTCTCGCCGAACGGAGCGTTCCAGAAGACGAGATTCTCCGTCAGGCCGGGCGTCACGGGCTGGTCGAAACGCACCTCGAACTCCGCCACGAGATTCCGCGTGTCCGTCGGCTGCCAGCACTTGACGCGCTCCCCGACGGGCAGCGCCGCGTCGATCTCGGTGATGCGGCTGGCGGCGTAGTCCGCAGCCCCGTCGCCGGAGGGCGCGACGTCCAGCGAGAGGTACTTGTCATTCTGCTCGCGGTTGAACGTGAGCGACGCCACCTCGCCGTGGATCTCCGGGTAGAACCCCTGCGCGCCGAGCTGGTTCAGGTTGTTCCACTGCTCGATGGACTTGTGGCCCACACAAACGGTGTGCGGGTTGCCAGCGCCGGCAGTCTGGGCGGAGAAGGCCAGCCCCGCCACGACCACCGCCGCGACAAGCACTCCCGCGAGAACCCTGCTTGCTGACTTCCTTATCTTCATAGCGTTCCCTCCGGATAATGGAGACGTGAACTATGACGTGCTCCCGGCTGAGGCGGCTCGGGGCTGCCAGGCCGGGCTAGTTTCCGGCGCCCGTACGTCGCACTGCAGGCGGCGCAGCGCCATGTAGGCCGCCTGCACAGTCGACCGGACGATGGACTCGGGCCGGTACAGCGTCTTGCCGATCCACAGCCGTTCGCGGGCCGGCTGCCCGGCGTGCGCCTCGAAGAAGCCGGCGGCGCGGCGCAGCGGCGCGAGGTCGTCCAGCAGCCCGGCGCTGGCGGCATGGTACAGGCCGATCACACAGTGACCGGTCTCCTCCAGCGTGCTCCTCCCGAAGTAGCCCCAGCCGCCATCCGCCTGCTGCTGGTTCAGCAGATAGTCGATGTAGGCGCAGGCGAGGTAGTCATCCCAGCCTTCAAATGCCGGGATGGCGTGCGCGACAGAGTAATAGGGCGAGAGATGCCACTTGTCGTCGAACAGTCCATCCGGCTTCATGCGGGCCATCAGCCAGGCGGCGGCGCGCTCCGCCAGCGCACGGTGCGGGAAGCCCGGCTGCAAGCGCAGCGCGAGCAGGGCGTGCAGGTTGACGGATACCGACGAGGTCCGCTCGTCCACGTAGGAGCGGAAGTGGTCGCCAGCCCAGAACCGCAGGATGGCATCATCGTCCGGCGAGAGTCCCGCCCAGTTGAGCGCGGCGAAGCCCACCAGCGTGTCGTCGCCGTCGTTGACCATGAAGGTGTCGCTGTAGGCCAGGCCAGGCGTGTTCAGGTGCCAGGAGTCCCAGACACTTCGGGCGAGACTCTGGATTGCCGGCTGGGCCGGGTTCAGCCCGATCCGCATGAAGCTGTCGAGCACCCAGATGCGCTCGAACACGTCGAACGGCCAGCCGACCGGTACCCCGCCATGCCCCACCTTCAGCATCCGTGCCAGGAACTGCGCGGCACGCGGCGAGTCCTTTCCGGCGAGGCGCTGCGCGCGCAGGTAGGCCGCGGTCGCCGCGGTCGAGGTCGCAATCGCGCCGTGCGCGTCGAGCAGCGAGTCGTCCAGCGCCGCGAGCTGGTCGTCGGACAGCATCTCCATGCTGAACCACCACGTCTGCTGCCTGCCGGGCTCGGGCTTGAGGTGGTCGATCAGGGCGAGCTTCTCGGCACTCTTGGCCTGGATGGGCGCCCAGCATTCGAGCGGAAGCCGCGCCTCGAACGCCTGCAGGTTGCCCCGCAGGCGCGGCAGCAGCAGCTCAAAGCCGATGGGCTCGTGCGGCTCGGCGGCGAGCGCCTCTCCGTAGCGGCGGAGAGCCTGCAGGCCCTGCTCGATGCGCGTGGCGTCGCCGGGGTCGTCGTGCCAGGTGTGCAGCGCCCAGATAGCCGCCAGCGTCGCGATGGTGCGCCCGTGCGCGTAGGTAACGCCGGGCTCGCCCCAACTGCCGTCGTCGAGCTGGCTGAAGCGCAGGTGCGCGAGGGCCTCGGGCCAGGCGGGGCGCGCCGGATCGCCGGCTTCGGGTACGAGCGCGACCCATGCCGTGCTGTAGATGTCGGTGCCCAGCCAGCCCCGGATGCTCTGCAGCCAGTCCAGAGATAAGTTATTCACAATGATTCAGTCCCATTCCTATCCTCTGACGTGAGCGCCTGTCTCGCGGGCCGGGGTGTATGTTCACAATTCAATCTGACCCCTATCCCCCGTGCAGTTGGCTGTGCCGTTTCTCCACGGCTCCTTACCCTGCTGCCGGGAGTGGGGTTTCGCCCCTGAACACTTCCCCTAGTCCGCGCTCTCGGCGACGCCGTCACGCACCCGCAGCGCCGTCTGGACCAGTTCCTGCTCCAGCGCGCCGGGCTGCACCTCCGCCAGCACGGCGCTGACCAGCCGGGTGTCGATCAGCGGGCTGCCCAGCATCGTCGCCAGCACATCCCACTGGATGAAGACGGCTGCCGGGAACAGCGCGTAGTACGCCCGCGCCTGCGCGTTAGCGGAGTGGATCAGCACGATCTTGGCCACACTCCACGGGTCATAGCGGCGGATCAGCTCGCCGCCCTCGAACCAGCCCCCGACCACGTCGCCGAGGTCGTAGTCCAGGCAGTACAAATCGAATGGGCCGTGTTCGGCGAGCGCGCGGCGCACGGCGGCGATATCCTCCGCCCACACGATCTGGCAGTGCTTCAGCAGCCGCTCGAGTACCGGGCGGCGCTCGTCGAGCCGGTCCTCCAGCACGAGTACGTGTGCGCCGGGCACGGCTTCGACTTTCAGACCCCAGAAGGGCGGATGGTTGACCTGATAACTCACATGGCCCCCTAGCTCAGGACGCTGACAAGATCTTGGACGAAGGTATGGGCGTTGATCGGCTTCGGGAAGTAGGCCACAAACCCCGCCTTGATGGCCTCCTGCGCCACGTGCGTCGAGTGGTAGGCGGTCATGGCGATGGCCGGGATGCTGGCCCACTCCGGGTCGGACTGCATCGCCGCGAGGACCTGCCAGCCGTCCATCGCCGGCAGCGCCAGGTCGATGATGGCGACCGTCGGGTGAGTCGACTCCAGCAGCATCAGCGCATCCTCGCCCGAGTACGCATGGGCGACGGAGATGTCATACTGGTGCAGCAGCGAGGTCACGACGTCCTGCGCGTCGACCTCATCCTCGACCAGCAGTACAGTCCAGTTCGCGAGATCCCGTTTCATGTGGCTTTCTCCTTATCTGTATTTGGCGGCTTGCCGTTGATCTCCAGGCAGGCCTTCAGATCGGTGAGCAGCGTGATCATGTGCAGGGGCTTGCTCAGGTAGCCGTCAAACCCCGCGTCTGCGACACGCTCCCGGTCGCCAGCCATGGCATGGGCTGTCAGGGCTACGACGGGCGTCCGGTGCCCGTTCTCGTAGCTGCGAATATCCTGCAGGAGCTGCCAGCCGTCGCGTTCAGGCATCGAGAGGTCCGTCAGCACCAGCGAGGGCATCTCCCGTTTGAAGACCTCAAACGCCTGAATGCCATTGGCGGCGGTGTAAACTGTGGCGTCGGCGGCGCTCAACACCATGCGCACGATCTCGATGCTGTCCGGCTCGTCGTCGACGACCAGCACACGCCAGTGTGAGAGATCAGGCAGGCTCATAAACGAGGCTCCTCTTCTGTGACGAGCGGCAGCGTCACGGTGAACGTGCTGCCCTCGCCGGGCGTGCTCTTGACCCTCACCGAGCCGTCCATCAGCAGGGCCAGCTCGCGGGTAATCGCGAGGCCAAGCCCCGTTCCGCCGTATGCGCGGCGGGAGGTGCCGTCCACCTGCCGGAACTTCTCGAAGATGACCTCCTGCGCGTGTGGCGGGATACCCACACCGGTGTCGCTGACAACGATCTCCCACTGCTTGTCGTCAGCGCGCTGCACAGTAAGGGTCACACCACCCTCTTCGGTGAACTTCACGGCGTTGGAGGCGAGGTTCAGCGCGATCTGCTCCAGACGCTGCCGGTCGCCGACGATCTCCGTGGGCAGGTCGGCGTCCAGCATGGTGACGAAGGACAGGCCTTTCTCTTCCGCCTGCGCCCGGATGGTGTTCTCCACATTCTTGACGAGGGCCTCAGGGCTGAAAGGCCGGTGTACCAGCTCGACGCGCCCCGCCTCGATCTTGGAGACGTCGAGGATGTCATCGATGAGCTTGAGCAGCCGCTCGCTGTTGAAGTGGATGCGGTCGATGGCGCGGGCGATCTGCGGGCTGACCTCCCCGGCGAGGCCCATCTGTACGACCTCCGCAAAGCCGATGATGGCGTTCAGCGGCGTGCGCAGCTCGTGCGACATCGTCGCGAGGAACTGGTCCTTGAGCTGGTTGGCCATCCGCGCCTTCTCGACCGCGATGGAGAGCTCCCGCGACTGCTCCTCGATCTGGGCGAGGTCCTGCTGGCGGATGTTCGCCGACACGATAATCAGGGCAGACATGATGACGACGAACGTCAGCGGGTTGAACGTCTCCGCAATCGTCATCGTCGGCACTATCGCGGACAGCAGCAGCACCGCCACCAGGTTGACCAGCGTTAGCAGGATGGTGCCGTACAGCGGCAGCAGCAGGCTGGAGAGCAGGATGTCCACCGCCAGGTAGATCAGCAGCGTATTGATGCCCTGCGGGAAGACGGCGACGCCGAACAGCGTCACGGCGGAGATCGTGAGCAGCGCCAGCACCGCGCCGATCTGGTAGCGGGCGCTGCGGCTCAGGAAGTACGAGACGGTCAGCAGCGCCATGCCGGCGGCCGAGGCGTAGAAGAACGGGTCTTCGAGTGGCCGGTAGGCCGGGTCGAGCAGGACCGGCGCGATCAGGGCTCCAATCGTGCCCAGCGGGATGAGCAGGATCAGCAGGGCGGAGAGCAGACGCGCCCGGCGGCGGTGCTCCGGCTCGCGTATGGCGGCTGAAGGTGCCGTCAGCGACCGCCAGAGACGCCCCGGCAGTGCCTGCCAGGCCACGGGTTGTGCAGCGGGTTGGGTTGTCGTGGTTTCGACGGCCATCGAGGCTCCTTACACGGGTTAAGGCTTACAGATTGGCGAGGTCCAGTGGCACGGACCCCTTGATATCGCGGATCACGGCTTCGCGAAGCTTCGTCATCGAGAGCCCGCCTTTGCGCATCAGCCGGTAGGTCGGCAGGTTGAGCTCGCGCGCCTTGGCCTCGTCGACGGAGTCTGCCGTAAAGACCAGCACGGGAATGTCGGAAGTTTTCGGGTTCGATTGGAGGGCGACCAGCACCGCTCTACCGTCGAGCCGGGGCATGGCGAGGTCGAGCATGACGAGCAGAGGGGGGTCTTTTAGGATCTGTTCGAGTGCCTCGACGCCATCTCTGGCCTGGCGAACCGGCACTTCGAGTGTGCCGAGCACGAGGTTCAGGATCTCTCGCGCGTCCGGGTCGTCGTCCACAATCATGATGTCTTCCGCCATGGTCTGCTCCTATCGGTGTCGGCGATACCGGTGAACAAGTCGGGAGTATGGAGTCAGAGCAAAATGTGAGCAGCAGCCACATACCAGCGGCTGAACGGCGCTTCAGCGCGGGCGCGAGGGCTCTCTTCTGGCCTCGACACCGGCAGCTGGCCTATAGTGCAGCCTTTCCGGTCCCTTTCGATGTCACGCTGATAATCCACAGGCGATGCAACGCAGGCGGCAGCGATTGAGTAAGAGGTCGCCAGCACAGCGGCGACCTTGAGCCCGGGCCCGGGAACACATCTCAGGCCGGATCGGTCAAGGGACCGGCCTTGCTGTTACCTTGCTTGGAAGCTCTCATCCCTGAGAGAGAGCCCGGCCGGTGCAGCACATGTCGTGCTCCCCAGAGCTGCATCACCCGGTCGTACAGCCGGCGGCTGTCGCGAAACGGAATCCAACCGCATTTCCCATTATAGTGGCGCGCAGGCCCGAAATAGCGGCGTTGGGTTTACAAACGTGTCACAATGTAATGCGTGCACGGTGCGACTGGAAAGCGGCTTTTAGAACAAATGGTTTACTACCCCGACCATTTGTACTAAAATAGTCGTGTTGGTATCCTATCACGCCTTGAATTGGTAGCCCGCAGTGCGGAGAGGAGTACAGGCATGGGCGGAGTCCGAGTTCTCGTTGGCACACGCAAGGGCGCTTTCGTACTCACGGCAGATGGCAAACGCGATGACTGGAAAGTCGAGGGGCCGTTCTTCGCGGGCTGGGAGATCTACCACCTCAAAGGCTCACCCGCCGACCCCAACCGGCTGTACGCCTCGCAGACCAGCGGCTGGTTCGGACAGGTGATCCAACGGTCGGACGACGGCGGCAAGTCGTGGAACCCGGTCGGCAACGAGTTCGCGTATGAGGGCGCGCCCGGCACGCACCAGTGGTACGACGGCACCCAGCACCCCTGGGAATTCGAGCGAGTGTGGTATCTGGAGCCCTCCACAAGCGACCCCGACACAGTCTTTGCCGGGGTGGAGGACGCCGCCCTGTTCCGCAGCAGCGACGGCGGGCAGACGTGGCAGGAGCTCGCCGGGCTGCGCGAGGTCAAGGCCAGCCTCTGGCAGCCCGGTGCGGGCGGGCTGTGCCTGCACACCATCCTGCTCGACCCGGCCAATTCCAATCGCATGGTCACGGCGATCTCGGCGGCAGGGGCGTTCCGCACGCTGGACGGGGGCGAGACATGGCAGTCCGCCAACCGCGGCCTGAAGTCGGAGTGGGAGCTGCCCGACGCCGACGCCGACGTAGGCCACTGCGTCCACAGCATCACCATGCACCCGTCGAACCCCAACGTGCTCTACATGCAGAAACACTGGGACGTCATGCGCAGCGACGACGGCGGCGAGTCGTGGCACGAGATCAGCGGCAACCTGCCCTCGGACTTCGGCTTCCCCATCGCCGTACACGCCCACGAGCCGGATACCGTCTACGTCGTGCCGATTAAGAGCGACTCCGAGCACTACCCGCCGGAGGGCAAGCTCCGCGTCTACCGCAGCCGCACGGGCGGCAACGAGTGGGAGGCGCTCACCAGGGGACTGCCGCAGGAGAACTGCTACGTGAACGTGCTGCGCAGCGCGATGGCGGTCGACTCGCTCGATACGTGCGGCGTATACTTCGGCACGACGGGCGGGCAGGTGTACTTCTCGGCGAACTCAGGCGATACCTGGGAGCCCCTCGTGAGTCACCTGCCCCCGGTGCTGTCGGTGGAAGTGCAGACGCTGCCATGATCCGGGTTGTGCTGCCCTACCACCTGCGGACGCTGGCCCGCATCGACGGCGTGAGCGAGACCGCGGTGCAAGTCGAAGGCCCGCCGACGCTCGGCGCGGTGCTTGACGCGCTGGAGGCGCAGTATCCGACGCTGCGCGGTACCATCCGCGACCACCGGACCAAGCAGCGCCGCCCGTTCATCCGGTTCTTCGCGTGTGGGGAGGACCTCTCTCACGAGCCGCCGGAGACGGAGCTGCCTGCCGCCGTGGTGGCAGGCGAGGAGCCGCTGCGCGTCGTCGGCGCGATGGCAGGCGGGTAGACCGGGCCGCCTCCCGCCACGGACAATCAACGATAGGGGCAGGTCGTGATGCGCGATAATCGACTGCATCATCGGGCCTGCCCCTATGCGTGTGAGCTCAGGGCGTTCTGATGAGCAACCCGGCACTCCCTCTGTCGGGCTTCGCCCGGCATCTCCCCCCTGAGAGGGGGCGAATGGGTTGGCTGCGGCAAGAAATGAGTAGACGGAAAACAACCCTTTGCCCCCTTGCGGGGGAAATGGCCCGAAGGGCCAAAGGGGGTGGCGGGTAAGCCACCAAACACCGTAGCTTTACAGCTAGCGGCGGGGCAGGGTAACAGTCGCCGCCCATGTTGTCACTTCGTACTTCGATAGAATAACCTTCATGCGTAGGGGCAGGTCTGAGACCCGCCCCTACTGCCCGTAAAGGTCTGAAAGGAACGGCGTGACCATGACCGCGACTGACACCTGCCCCGAGTGCGGCGCGAGCTTGGCCGAAACCACCTGCGAGCAGGACTTCCACCAGCTCCTGTTCTGGGAGTGGGACTACAACCTGCCTGAGGTGCATCACCTGATGGTCCTGTGCTACCACCTCCAGCACCCGGGCCTGTACTCGCCGGAGGGGCTGCGCGACGCCCGCGGGCTGCTGGCGACGTTCGTCGAGGACGGCCTTTCGCCTGCCGAAGTCCGGCGGCGGCGCGCGTATGAACTGGACTCAGGCCACCGCGACTGGAAGATACGCGGCACGCCGGAGTCGCGCGGGGCCTACGCCACCTCGCCGCAGTGGACGATGACCATCGCCGATGTCGCTGCCGCCGGGCACGAACGCTACTACGAGAGCGTCCGGGCCTGGGCGCGATCAGTGCATGAGGCACTGGAGCAGACAGGTTAGCGGCAGGCCAGACACGACGATCCTCACATGACTCCGGCTGCACTTCACCTGTATCATAGTCACGACACCGCACGTAGAGGTCTGGGGAGGCCCGCGGCTCGTGACTTATCTGCTCCACACCAAGACCATCGTCCCGCCGGTCAGCTCGCGCCATACGTCCCGCCACCGGCTCGTGCAGCAGATCGACACGGCGCGGGACGCGCGGCTGGTGCTGGTTTCGGCCCCCGCCGGCTCGGGCAAGACATCATGCCTCGCCGAGTGGGCCCACGCTGCCCGGCAGGCGGGGACGCATGTGGGGTGGTACGCGCTCGACGCGCAGGACAACGACCCCGCCCGCTTCGCCGCCTACCTCTGCCAGGCCTTTGCCGTGGCCAGCCCCGCCTTCGACGCCCCTGACCAGCCCGGCGACCTGGAGGGCACCGCCGCGGTGATTCTCAACACCGTCACACAGCAGGACGCGCCTCACGCGCTGGTGCTCGACGACTACCACCTGATCACCAACCCGCAGATCCACCACACCATCAGCATGATGTCCGAGCACCTGCCGCCGAACATGCGGATTGCGCTCGGCACGCGCGCCGACCCGCCGCTTCAGCTCGCCCGCCTGCGCGCGCGCGGCGAGATCGCCGAGGTGCGGATGCGCGATCTGCGGTTCAGCCCGCCTGAGATCGCCCATCTGCTGGAAGTGTCGATCGGGCGCGCGGTGTCCCCGGCGATGCTGGCCCGGCTCGAAGCCGCGACCGAGGGCTGGGCGGCGGCCCTCGCCCTGATCCTGATGTCGCTGAGCACCGAGGCGTCGAGCCTGAGCGAGCAGGTGCTCGACCGGCATCTCGCCGCGTACTCGCAGACGCAGCAGCATGTGTTCGACTACTTCGCCGCCGAAGTTTTGCACCAGCAGCCCGCCGAGGTCCAGCAGTTCCTGCTCGACACCTGCGTGCTCGACCGGCTGCGCCCGGACATCTGCCGCGCGCTGACGCGCCGCGACGATGCGGCTGCCATGCTGGCGCGGCTGGCCCACTCCAGCCTGTTCGTCATTCCACTGTCTGACGACCAGCCCGTGTATCGCTACCACCACCTGTTTGAAGGTTTTCTGCGCCAGCGCCTGCAGCTTGACGACCCTGATCGCTACCGCGAGCAGCACTACGCGGCGTCGAGGTGGCTCGCCGGGCAGGGCTACACGCCCGACGCCGTCCGGCACGCGCTCGAAGCTCAACGCTACCACGACGCCGCTTCGCTGATCGCAGACACCGCGTGGGAGACGCTCACCGCACGCGGGGAGATCATGACCGTGCTCGGCTGGCTGCCGCATTTTCCCGCTGACACGCTGGCCCGGCATCCGCGCCTGTGCCTGTACTTCTCCCGCGCCTTCTACCTCACCGGCGACGTCGGCCAGTCGCAGGTCTACCTGCAGATGGCCGCCGACGCGCTCGCCGGCCGCCCTGAGGCACGCGCCGGGGAGCGGGGGCTGCGGACCATCGTCGCCAACTACCAGGCGACTCTAGCCGGTTATCGCGGCGAGGTCTCGCGCGGGATGGCGCTCAACGCACAGGCGGAGGCCAGCCGCGACACGCTGGTCGGCGTGGACAGGGTGCGCATCGCCAACACCACCGCCCACCTGCACTTCCTGCGCGGCGACGTACCCGCTGCACAGGCCGCCTACGAAGCCGCGCTGCAGGAGGCCCGCGCCATCGACCACCACTACCTGGCGCTTGACGCGCAGTACTATCTTGCCCGGCTCGACCTGATGGCCGGTGATCTGCGGCAGGCGCGGGCCCGCTGCGAGTCGGCGATGGGGCTGGCGGCTCGCGAGATGCCGGCACGCATCGCGCCGCTCAGTACCGTCATGCTGCCGCTGGCTGTCGTGCACTATGAGCAGGACGATCTCGCCGGGGCGGAGCGGCTGCTCCGTGAGGCGATTGCCCTCGCGCAGCGCGGCAGCATTCCCGACGCGCTGTGGTTGGCCTGCACACTGCTGGCGCTCGTGTTGGCCTCGCGGAGCCAGGCCGGCGAGGCAGCAGCGCTTCTGGAGCAGGCCCGGCAGATCGCCGAGCCGTTCCACAGCCCGCCGATCTGCTCGTTCATCGGCGCGGCAGAGGCGCGCGCTGCCCTGCACACCGGCGACCTCGAAGCGGCGGCGGGCTGGGCGGCAGGGTACGACCCCGGCGCGGAGGTCGAATATCAGCGCGACTACGAGAACCTGACGCTGGCACGCGTGTGGCTGGCGCACGGCGAGCCCGAGCACGCCCTGCCGCTGCTCGACGCCGTGTGGAGTGAGGCCGCCCGGATGGGCCGGCATGGCCATGCCGCCGAAGCCGCACTGCTGCGCGCGCTGGCACTCCAGGCGGCGGGGCA
>CAZDLX010000040.1:15619-24151 GCA_964506005.1 uncultured Anaerolineae bacterium
CGCCTCATGAGCAAGCTCGACGCCCGCAACCGCACCGACGCCGTGGCGCGGGCGCGCGGCTTGAATATCCTCAAGCGGTAAGCTCTCCCCTGTTCTAAATCTAACTTCTGATTGACGAGCCTATGGGTGGTTTACACCTACTCTAAGGTCAAACGTTCAGGTAAACCGGTTTGACCAGGAGCAGGTACTATGAATGACGCAGCAGTTGACCATTTCGGACAGTGGTGGAATGTCGTCCTCTGGATTGTGCTTTACGCGGTGATGCTGGCCTTCGTCCCGTTCTACAAGAAATCACAGCGCAAGCCGTCGAGCGTGTACCTTGCGTTTGTGATCGCGCTCGCGCTGGAAATGTTCGGCATCCCGCTTAGCATCTACGCGCTGACGTGGCTCATCGGCATGAAGGTGCCCGACGGCATTCTGCACGGGCACACGCTCAACCAGTGGATCGGCCACTGGGGCATGTACATCGGCACCGCTATGATGCTCGCCGGCGTGGTGCTGGTCGTCCTCGGCTGGCGGGTGATCCACAAGCGTTACTGGAGCCACGAGGCGGGCGAGGGTGAGCTCGTCACCGATGGCATCTACGCCTACATCCGCCACCCGCAGTACACCGGCTTCCTTCTCGTCACGCTCGGCATGATCGCGGACTGGGCCACGCTGCCCCTGCTGATCATGTGGCCCATCCTGCTCGCCGTCTACATCCGGCTGGCGCGCATGGAAGAGCGCCAGATGGAAGCCGAGTTCGGGGAGGCTTACCGGCAGTATCGCACCCGCACCGGCATGTTCCTGCCGCGTGTGTTTCACCGGCGTGAGACGCGTGCCACCCACCGGGCTTACTAGCGCGGAGCCGCCGCGATGAACGCGCACCCGCACCAGCGCGCCGCCGAGCTCTTTACCCTGTGTGACCAGGTGATCGTCGTGACCTGCGGCCCGGCGGGGCCGCAGGTCAGCCAGGCCACCAGCCGGGTGTGGCAGGAACGGCTGCTCGTGCTCGTCCAGCGCACCACCGATCACCTGTTCAACCTCGAGATGCAGCCTGAGATCGTGATCCTCACACCTGGGTGGGAGCTGCACGGCAGCGCCGAGGTGCTGCTAGCGGAGGGGCCGGTGTGGGTCGAGCCCTGGCAGGCCGCGATTCTCGTGCAGCCGGCCCGGCTGCACATCCTTGAGCCCGGGACCTTCAAACGTGTTGAAACGGTCGACTTTGAGGGATAACCATGTCTGCACAGCATAGCGAACTCGTTCACAGCTCCAGCGGAATGCCGCTTGCAGAGCTCGCGGTTTTGGTCGCGGCAGTGGCAATGATCGCTGCCGGGGTGCTGCTCGCCAGCCGCCCGCCTGAGCCGCCAGGTGCAGCAGGGAAGGAGCCTGTGCCGATCGCAGCAGGGGCAGGCAACCCCTATGCCGCCTACTTCAACGCCCGCATTCCGGCGCAGCTCGACACGTACGGAATCGCCGGGGCGGTCGTCGCCGTGGTGCAGGGCGGCGAGCCCGTGTTCATGCAGGGCTACGGCTACGCCAACGTCGAGCAGCACATCCCGATGGACGCCGAGCGCAGCATCGTGCATATTGGGTCGGCGGGCAAAACCTTCACGGCGGTCGCCGTCATGCAGCTTGTCGATCAGGGGCTGATCGACCTCGACGCCGACGTCAACACGTACCTCGACTTTGAGATCCCCGCGACCTATGCCGAGCCAATCACCATCCGCCACCTGCTGACACACACCGCCGGGTTCGAGGCGCGTGACCTCAGCGTGATCACCCTCGACCCCGAGGCTGTGCCGTCGAGCCGGGAGTTCCTCGTCCGCAACCTTCCTGAGCGAATCAGCCCGCCCGGCGAGGTGGTCGGCGACAACCACGACGGCCTGGCGCTGCTCGGCTACGTCGTCGAGCGGGTATCGAGCGAACCGCTGGCCCTGTACCTGGACAGGCACATCCTTGAGCCGCTTGAGATGGCGCACTCCTCGGCGCAGATGCGGCTCCCCGAGGCGCTGGCTGCTGATATGGCGGTCGGCTACGCGAACGGCCAGCCGCAGCCGGCGGAGTATATCGCCGCGTACGGCGCTGCCCCGGTCCGCGCTACCGCCGCCGACATGGCACGCTACCTGATCGCGAACCTGCAGCAGGGGCAGGCTGGCCAGGCATCGATCCTTCAGCCTGACACCGCCCGCAGCATGCAGGCCCGGCAGTTCAGCGCCGCCCCTGGCCTCAACGGCACCGGCTTTGGTTTCTACGAGCTGAGCCGCAACGGGCAGCGCGTGGTCGGGCATCTGGGTACGACGAGCTTCTTCCACAGCCTGCTGTTCATGCTGCCGGAGGAGGACCTCGGCGTGATGGTATCGTACAACTCGGCAGAGGCCGCCAGCTTGCTGCCGACCGGCGTGCTGCTGCAGGACTTCATGGATCACTTCTACCCGCGCCAGGTGGGCTACCTCACCCCACCCGCCGGTTTCGACGCCCGCGCGGATGAGTACGCCGGCGTGTACTTTCTGAATACCCGGCATGCGATGAGCACGGCAGAGAAGGCGCTGTTCCTGACCGACGCGGCCCGCGTGCACGCACCCGGCGACGGCACGCTCCGGCTGACGATGGGCGGTGTCACCCGCGCCTACGTCGAGATCGCCCCCGACGACTTCCAGAGGCAGGGCGGCGACGAGCGGCTGGTTTTCCACCGGGGCGCTGATAGGCAGGTGGACAGCGCCTCGCTGAGCAGCCGCCCGGTCTTCACGCTGGTGAAGCGCCCCTGGTACGAAGCGCCGCGCCTGTCACTCGCCGCCCTGGCGAGCACCGCTGGAATCTGCCTGCTGGGGATGGTCGCGGCGGCGATCAGCCTGTGGGCCGGGAGGCACGGAACCGGCGGGCTTGCACGGGCAGCGCAGTGGATGGCTCTGGCGACGGCGGCGCTGAATCTCATCGCGCTGCTCGGGCTCGGCCTGTGCTTGCTGTCAGTGGGGCGCGGGCTGACTGAGAATGCGCTGAGACTCGTGCTGGCGCTCCCCGTGCTGGCTGCTGCGCTGACCCTGGCGCTGCTCGGCGTCACCGGGGCGCTGTGGGCGCGGGCCCAGGGGACGCTGGCTGCCAGGCTGTGCCTCTCGCTGCTGGGCACGGCGGGAATCGTGCAGGCGCTTGTGCTGCACATCTGGAATCTGCTCGGCTGGCGCCTCTGAGTGTGCTGCCCCCGGGCGGGAGGCTGACCGGCCTCCCGCCCGGTTCAACGCCCGGCACTATATAGGTAGATTTCCGAATTGCGCCTCGGCGGTGTATGGGGATAATTAACAGTGAGCCGGGAGCGGCCTGTAAGCCGCTTTCCTTTTTACCAACCGAGCTACCTCTCTCAGATAGGGAAGCTGTAGAGGCGCCCCAAGGATCATCATGCACTGGCAATACACCCCCTTTGCCCTGCCCCTTTTCATCGGCGCAGCGCTGTTATTGGTGGCAGCCGCCCTCGCGTGGAGCCGCCGGGCAAGCGCAGGGGGGCGTGAGGTGGCAGGTTTGAGTCTTCTCATCCTGCCATACGTGCTCGGCTACGCCTTCGAGCTGGGCAGCGAAACGCTGGAACAGGTGCAGTTCTGGCTGGGCGTCGAGTACGTCGGCATCGTGTTCGCGCCTGTGCTGCTGCTTGTCACCGCACTGCTGCTGTCGGGTATGCGCCGCCGCCTGACGCGGGCCGGACTTCTGCTCCTGCTTGTCATCCCGACGATCACGCTCGTTCTGGCCTGGACCAACCAGCACCATGAGCTCATCTGGCGGGGCCTACACATCGACGCCTTGAGTCCCTTTACCCGCACGCATTTCGAGTCCGGTCCGTGGCGCTGGGTGAGCGTCATCTACCTGCAAATCGTGTACGTGCTCAGCGCCGTGATCGTGATCCCAACGCTGCTCGAAGCGTCCGGCCTGCTGCGACGGCAGATGAGGCTGAACTTGATCGCGCTGTCACTGCCGCTGCCTACCTACTTTGTCTCCCGGACCTTCATGTCAGGCACGGGTTTCGATCTGGTGCCATACAGCCTCATCATCTCGGCACTGCTGATGGTGTGGGCGCTGCTTCGCTACCGCTTCGTGGATGTGCTGCCGGTTGCCCACAAGGCCGTGCTGGACAATATCCCGGTGGGCGTTATCACTCTGGACACCCATGAGCGGGTGGTGGGGCTCAATACGTGCGCAATCGAACTGCTCGGCATCGAGAACGCCGGGAATCTCATCGGGCAGCCGGCTTCGCAGGTCTTCGCGCAGTGGGACGGGCTGTGGGCCGAACTCTGCGCCAGCCAGGATAGCCTCGTGCAGGTGGAATCAGCCGGCAGCGAGGAGCCGCGCCACCTGCACCTGACTACGGTGAGCCTGCAGGGGGTCCGGCAGGAGGGGATCGGGCAGCTTGTCACCATCCGGAATGTGACCCGCCAGGTGAACCTGATGGGGGCTCTTCAGAAGAGTGAAGTGCGCGCCCGGACTTACATCGAGCTGGCCAACGACGCCATTTTCACCCTGAGCCCTGACGGCAAGCTGGAGTCGGTCAACCAGGAGGTGGTGAACATCACCGGCTACCCCGCGGAGGAGCTGATTGGGCAGAGCCCCCTCAAGCTGGTTGCGCCAGATCAATTGGCTGAGATTGCCGACACGCTCGCCATCATGTTCACCGGCGATGCCCCGGCACAGATGGATGTCGAGATCATGACGCGAGACGGCGAACGCAGAGTCCTCGACATCCGCGGGCGGCTGCTGGACGAGAGCGGCGATGAACCACGGACGTTCCACATCGCCCGTGACGTCACCGAGCGCCGCAGGGCCGAGGATGAGCTGCGGCTATACCGGCAGCAGCTTGAGACGCTCGTAGCCCAGCGCACGCGCGAGTTCCAGCAGGAGAAAGAGCGGGCCGAAGCCGTCCTGCAGGGTACCGCCGACACCATGATCATCCTGGACGGGCAGGGGCTTGTGCAGTTGATCAACCCCGCGTTTGAGGAACTGACCGGCTACCCGCGGGACCAGTTTATCGGCGAGCACGGGTATGCCGTCGCGGCTGAGCTGGAAATCGAGCCCGATATCGCGGCAGGCATCAACACCGCGCTGGAGGCCCACCGGCACTGGCGCGGTGATGTGAGCCTGAGGCATGCCTCAGGCCGCAGACTCGACGTCGACGTGTCGGTTTCGCCGATTGCCCCGGTCAACGGGTACGTGCACGGCTGGGTCATCGCCATGCGCGATGTGACCCCCTTCCGCGAGGTCGAGCGTGTGAAAGATGTGCTGCTGGCGACCGCCGCCCACGAGCTGCGCACGCCGCTCACGACGATCATGGGTTTCAGCGAGATCCTCGCCTCGCGCCAGCTCGACCCCGAGCGGCAGCGGCACTATCTTCAGCTCATCAACGATCAGTCCGGCGTGTTGAAGACCATCATCGACGATCTGCTGGACGTAGCGAAGTACGAGGCCGGCGCGGGGCTCGAGTCAGAGATGGAAACGCTCGACATCATCCCGCTGATCGGCGAGACGCTGGACGATGTCCGGCAGTCCTACCCTGAACGCCAATTCGACTTCAATCCGGCGGTGGAGACCGCGCTGGTGCGCGGCATTCCTCTGCGCCTCTCGCAGGTCATCCGCAACCTGCTGGTCAACGCCGTGAAATACTCCGAGGCAGACACCGCCGTCACGCTTAACTGTGTGGTCGAGACGGGCCTCGCACGCATCTCCGTCAAAGACGAAGGCATTGGCCTCACCGACGAGCAGCGTCGCCACATCTTCGAGAAATTCTACCGGGTCGATGCCTCAAACAGCGCGCCGGGGGGCACGGGCCTGGGCTTAACCATCGCCAAGCTGATCGTCGAGCAGCACGGCGGCAGCATCGAGGTCGACAGCGAGGTAGGCGAGGGCAGCGTCTTCACGTTCACCGTACCGCTGGCGCCAACCCACGAGCTGGCTTACTCCGATTAACAGGGAGCCAGGTATCCCCGGCTCCCCGGTTGTCATTTCACCCGGTATCACAGACCTTCAATCGTTGCAGAATACTCGGCAGGGTAGAGCTTGACGAGGGAGATGGGTGTAAAGCCATCCGGCACCTCGTCCGGCGTGATCGTCAGCCGTATGGCGACCCGCCTCAGGTGCTCTTCGGGCGGCGGGTCATCGCAGTTGCCGGGGCCGGACAGCCGATCGGTAACAGCCCGGATCTGCGAGATGCCGAAGTACCCATCCGAGCTGGACGAGGCGAAATCGAGGCTGCCGTTGCGGCGCACGTAAGCGGCTTCTACCTCAGCCGTGAACCCGGCGTGCGGGTTGATGACGATGTTGGGCCGCTTGAGCTGGTGAACGTGGCGTCTGGGGAAGGGCAGCTCGATGATCTTCGGCCCTACCGGGCCGGTGTTCCGGCACTTGGTCATCTCCATGACGATCCGGACGTGGATGGCGGGCTTGGAGCGCAGGTTGAACACGCCGAGCGGCTTGTCATAGAACGGCAGGTCGGTGGTGCCCAGGTGCCGGGCGCCCGGCACTCTGAGCAAGAACGAGCCGATGCCGCCCTGCAGGCGGATCGTGCCCTTCAGGTCCAGGTCGCCCTTGAACTTGAGCACCTGTGCCTGCTTGGGTTTGCTGCCGCCCAGGAACAGCTTGAATATCGCGATGCCGGCGGAGACGATGTTAGACATTTCGGCCAGGGAGACGTCGCCGTCTTCGCCGCCACCGACCTTTTCGATAGCGGATTTCAGGCCGCCCAGATTTTTGAAGAAGCCGCCGATCTTCTCCCCGACTTCGACGACGTTGCCAGCAGCGCCGGACTTCGACGCGAGCAGGTTGCGCTTCTCAAGCACCTGGTCCAGCGTCAGGCTGCCTTCGAGCGTGATGTCGCTCTCACGCACGCCGGCGATCTCGAACTCGAACCGGGCGTCGTCTGGCAGGTCGGGGTCAAAACCGGCGACGACGAAGTCCGCGTAGTTCCAGGTGAGAGGCTCCAGCCGCCCGATGAACACCTCGCTCCTCTCCGGGTCGAAATCGCTCAGTGTGGTGTTCGTCTCGTCGGTGAAGGTGAGCAGACCAAAGGGGCGGCTCCCGCTTTGCTTCTCAAGCTTTACCACGCCGAAGGTGAAAGCCTCTGGAAAGTGCGGATTGAAGTAAAAGAGGCGCAGCAAGCCGCGGAACCGGTTGTACAGTATAAAGCGCGGGAACGTGGCGCCGCGCTCATCTGTGCCAAAATCGCGGTACAGGAGCACCCAGCCGTCTTCGGGCAGGATGTCCCGCACGCCGTCCGCACTGTTGTTGAAGTCGTCGGCTGCCGGGCCGGTGTCGGCGAAGTACGGCAGCCGGACATTCTGGAACGTTCGTAGACCGTTCTGGGTGAGTGCGAACAGGTCGTGCGGCTCGTCGAGGGTCCAGTCCCAGTCAGGGTCAAAGTTGGGGTCGTCGCTGGTTAGGGGGATGGTAGAGGGGATGTTGATCTTGACGGGCCTCGTAGGCGTGGGGTCGAGCTTATCGGGGAAGTCAGGCTGCCCTGGCTTCGGGCCGATTGGGCCGGGCGGTCGCGGCGGCCGGGGCGGGCGTGCCGGGTCCCTGTCAAAATCGTCGCCCACCGGAGGACGTCTGCGCTTTTCCATCAGCTTACCTTCGCAGTCACTGTGCTGACCCTCACTTCATGTCAGGCATGAACACAGCGACTCACACCAGGCGTCAGGTTTCGCGTGGGGCGGCAGGTGTTTAGGCGTTGGGTAATCTCAGGGAGGCAAATGAGGGTTCCGTACGTCTTCCACAGCATAAGAGACCGGCACTCGCGAGTCAAGATTGCGCGTGAGCGTACAAACGGCGGGCGCTGCGCGCTGCCGGTTGGCTATGTTCTCGTGCAGAGCGCGGGGTTCACTCGGAGCAGCGGGCAATGCAGGTGCAGCTGCACCCCGAATGTGCCCTTCGGTGCATCCACATCTGCCGCACCTGTGCTAACCTAAAGTCGCAGCAGACAACACGAGTGCTCTCCTGCCGGGCTGGCAGGAGTGGAGGGTAGCCGTATGAGGACAGTACAGGAGCCGGTGCGAGAGGCTGTTGAGCTGGCCACGCAGCCGTTCTTCTACGAGATCCGCGTGAAGGGCCGGCTCTCAGAGGAGCAGTGGATGGCCTGGTTCAGCAATCTCGCCGTCTCGACGAAGAAGGGCGAGTCCATCCTCCGGGGCACACTGCCCGACCACGCCGCGCTGTACGGGCTGCTCGCCCGGCTGCGCGACCTCGCCGTGCCGCTGCTCGCAGTGAACGTGCTCGACGCCGAGGCGCAGCGCAAGCTCCACGCACAGAGCCGGCGCTACGACCTGTACGCCAACCTGCTGCTGCTCACCATCTATTTGATGCTGGTCGGCGGGCTCGTCGCGGTGACGACCTTCCTGACCTCCGGCGGCATCCTGCATACGGCGCTGGCCCTCGCCGTGCTGTTCGCGGCGGTCGGCGCGCTGGCGTACGCCGCCTCGCTGTGGAGCCGCCATACGGCATGGCGCTGGCTGGCCTACGGCGCGTGGGCGGGCTCGGTCATTACGTTCCTGATCTACACGGCGGTCGCCAGCCTGCTGCCCTCCG
>CAZDLX010000041.1:0-24075 GCA_964506005.1 uncultured Anaerolineae bacterium
CTGCAGGATGATGCGGCGGCGCTGGCGCTCCTTCGCCGGGTCGGGGATGGGCATGGCGGAGAGCAGCGCCCGCGTGTACGGGTGCAGCGGGTTGTCGTACAGCTCGTTGCGCGGCGCCTTCTCGACCAGCACGCCGAGGTACATCACCGCGACCTCGCCGCAGATGTGGCGCACCATCGCCAGATCGTGCGCGATGAACAGGTACGTCAGCCCCATGCGCTCCTGCAGGTCTTCGAGCAGGTTGACGACCTGCGCCTGGATCGACACGTCGAGCGCGGAGATTGGTTCGTCGCACACGATGAACAGCGGGTCGGAGGCCAGAGCGCGGGCGATGCCGATGCGCTGGCGCTGCCCGCCGGAGAACTCATGCGGGAAGCGGTTGGCGTAGCGGGCGTCCAGCCCCACCAGCTCCAGCAGCTCCTTCACGCGCTCCTGCCGCTCGCGGTTGCCCGGCGCGATGCCGTGCACGCGCAGTGGTTCGCCGATGATGGCGCTGACCGTCCAGCGCGGGTTCAGCGAGGCGAACGGGTCCTGGAAGATCATCTGCGCCTTGCGGCGGACCTGCATCATTTCATCGCCGCTCGCGTCGAAGATATCCTGCCCGTCGATGATAGCCTCGCCCTCCGTCGGCGGGTAGAGCCTGAGCAGCGTGCGCCCGGCGGTGGTCTTGCCGCAGCCGCTCTCGCCGACGAGCCCCAGCGTCTGCCCGCGCGGGATGTCGAACGAGAGGCCGTCCACGGCGCGTACGTGCCCGATGGTCCGCTGGATGAGGATGCCCCGCGTGATGGGAAAGTGCTTCTTCAGGCCGCGCACGCTGACCAGCGGCGCAGCCGGGGTGGACGGTGTGTGTCTCGGGCTGGTGCTCATCTCAGCGCTCCTGTCGTGATGTCCACCCAGCAGGCGATGCGGTGCCCCGGGCCGATCTCCTCCAGCGGTGGGTTGGCCTGCCGGCACTGCTCCCGCGCGAACTCGCAGCGCGGCGCGAACGGGCAGCCGCGCGGCTCCAGCAGCATGCTGGGCGGCGAGCCGGGGATGGACTTGAGGCGCTGCCCGTGGTCGCGGTCGGTGCGGGGCAGCGCGGCCAGCAGCGACAGCGTGTATGGGTGGCGCGGGCTGGCGTACAGCTCGTCGACGAGCGCCTCCTCGACGATGTAGCCCGCGTACATCACGATCACCCGGTCCGCGATGCCCGCCACCACGCCGAGGTCGTGCGTGATCCAGATGATGGACATCGCCATCTGCTCGCGCAGGCGCAGGGCCAGCTCGACGATCTGCGCCTGGATGGTCACGTCCAGCGCGGTCGTCGGCTCGTCGGCGATCAGGATGCTGGGCGAGCAGGCCAGAGCCATGGCGATCATCACGCGCTGGCGCATGCCGCCCGAGAACTGGTGCGGGTAATCGCCGAGGTGGCTGGCGGGGTCCGAGATGCCGATCCAGCTCAACAGCTCGACGGCGCGTTCCTCGGCCTGCTCCTGGCTCATCGGTAGGTGGGCCCGCAGGGCTTCGGTGATCTGGCGGCCAATCGTGAGCACCGGGTTGAGCGAGGTCATCGGGTCCTGGAAGATCATCGCGATCTCGCCGCCCCGGATGTCCTCCAGCCGGTCCTCGGAGACGCGCAGCAGGTCCTCACCCCGGTAGCAGGCCGTGCCGCTCACGATCTCGCCGGGCGGGATAGGGATCAGGCGCAGCATGGACATCATGCTCACCGATTTACCGCAGCCGCTCTCACCGACCACAGCCAGCGTCTCGCCCTCGTGCAGCGAGTACGAGATGCCGTTGACTGCGTGGACCGTCCCCTCGGGCGTGTGGAAGCGTACCTTGAGATTCTCGACGTCAAGCAGTGTGTCGTTCTGCATGGGATACGGCTGCCCCCTCAACTGGCCCGGCTGCGCGGGTCGAGCGCGTCGCGCAGGCCGTCGCCGATGAAATTGATGCTGAGCACGGTGAGCAGGATGAGCAGGCCGGGGAAGATCCACAGCCACGGCGCCGTCTCGATGTGCCCGTGCGCGCGCTCCAGCATGTTGCCCCAGGTGGCCGTCGGCGGCTGCACGCCCAGCCCCAGGAAGCTGATGTACGATTCGAGCAGAATGGCGTTCGCCACGCCGAGCGTCGCCGCGACGACGATCGGGGCGATGGTGTTGGGCAGGATGTGCCGCAGGATGATCTGGCGGTTCGGCGTGCCGGTGGCGCGCGCCGCCAGGACGAACTCCTGCTCTTTCAGCGACAGGAACTCCGCGCGCACGATGCGCGCCAGGTACATCCAGCTCGTCAGCCCGATGATCAGCACGATGATGATCACGCTGCCGCTGAACGTGCGGCCCAGGATGTTGACGTTGGGTACGCGCCCGCCGAAGAACTTGGCCATGATGAGCAGCAGAAACAGCGTCGGGATGTTCAGCCATGCCTCGGTGAAGCGCATCAGCAGGCTGTCGATGAAGCCGCCGTAGTAGCCCGCCAGCGCGCCCACCGTGATGCCGACGACCAGCTCGATGAGCACCGCCGCCAGCCCGATGAGCAGCGAGATCTGCCCGCCGTAGATGGTGCGGGCGAGGATGTCGCGGCCCACCGTGTCGGTGCCGAACGGGTGCTCGGCGGAGGGCGGCTGCAGCCTGGCGGACGTGTCGTTGAAGTTGGCCTGCTCCTCGGTGATGACGAACCCGCCGCCGACGGCATACAGCACGAGCAGCAGCAGCAGGATGGCCCCTATCACGGCCATGCGGTGCCGCCGGAAGCGCCGCCAGAACAACTGGCTGAGCGTCAGCGGCGGGGCCAGCTCCTCGGCGGAGGCGGGCGGGTAGATGGGGGTGGCGTCTATGGTTTGCGTCATGATGCGCCCCCTACTCGTAGCGGATACGCGGGTCGAGCCACGCGTATGTGATGTCTGTGAGAAGCTGGAAGACGACCACCGCCACCGAGATCAGCAGCAGGATGCCCATTACCACCGGCACGTCGGCGCGCTCAAGGTGGTCGATGAACAGGCGGCCCATGCCGGGCCAGGCGAAGATGCTCTCCGTGACGAGCGCCCCGGCGAGCAGCAGCGGCAGATCCAGCCCGACGATGGTCACAATCGGCAGCGCGGCATTCTTCAGCGCGTGGACAAAGACCACCTGCTGCCGGGGCAGGCCCTTCGCACGGGCGGTGCGGATGTAGTCCTGGTTGAGCACTTCGAGCATCGTGCTGCGGATGTAGCGGCTGTAGCCCGCCAGGCTGATCGTCGCGATGCTGAACACGGGCAGGATCATGTGCCAGAGCACCTGCAGGGGCGTCTTACCCACCATCGGGTCGAACATGCCCACCGTCGGCAGGTAGGGCAGGCCCCAGCGTTTGAACAGCACCGCGAACAGGTACATCGAGAGCAGGGCAATGAAGAAAATCGGCATCGAGTAGCCGATGAATGCCAGGCCCGTAATGATGTGGTCGAGCACCGAGTACTGGCGCAGCGCGGAGTAGATGCCGACGAGCAGCGCCCCCGTTACGATCACCAGCTCGGCTGGCAGCATCAGCAGCAGCGTGTTCGGCAGCCGCTGCCAGATCACGTCTAGCGCCGGCTTGCCCCGGTTCACAATCGACGTCCCGAAATCGCCGCGCAGCACGCCCTTCCGGTGGCCCGTCGTTTCCGGTACGCCGTCGCCATCGACGTCAATCTCGGTCCAGTCGTTGCCGGCCAGCCAGTAGACGTACTGCATGTAGATCGGCTGGTCGAGGCCAAGCTGCCGGGTAAGCCGTTCGCGGTCTGCCGGGCGCGTGGCGCGCCGCCCGCCCATCGTGGCCAGCGGATCGCCCATGTTCATCATGAGGACGAACAGCACGATACTGATGAAAAACAGCAATGGAATGGCCTGCAGAATGCGGCGAATGATGTAACGAGTCATCGCTCCCCCTATGGCAGAAAGTGAGCGGTGTACTTGGCTGTGCTGGTTACAGCGCCGGGGCAGGATCGTCTCCGCCCCGGCGCCGGATTGCTCGGGCTGAGTGTTTCCCCGCTACCGGGCGAGGTCCCACTCGGCGATGCTGAAGAAGGGGTTCGCGCCCGAGAGGCGCACGTTCGTCAGGTCTTCGCTGACGCCGAACAGGTCAGGGTCCTGCCAGATGCCGAGCCAGTAGACCTTGTCGAACATCTGCCGGCTGATCTCGTGGTAGAGCTCCTGGCGGGCGTCCGGGTCGGGCGTGCTGTCCGCCTCCAGGAACAGGGCGTCGAGCTCCTCGTCGCGAATCCGCTGCCAGTTCAAGCCGATCGGGTTCTCGTCGGTCGGGATCTCGCTGATGCGCCAGTAGCTGATGCTCGGGTCGGGGAACTCGGTCGTATCCGACCACTGCATGATGTCCAGCTCGCCCGAGGCTGCCGGCCCATCCGTGGCGAAGAACAGGTCGGAGTCGACGTTGACAAGCTCCACACCGACGCCGATCTCGGCAAGCTGCTGCTGCGCGACGGCCTGGGTATCCTGGCGGATCTCACGTGTTGTCGTGCCGTAGAGCAGGACCAGCTCGACGCCATCCTTGTCACGGGTGCCGTCGCCGTTAGAGTCCACCCAGCCTGCCTCGTCGAGCAGCTCGGCGGCCCGCTCCGGGTCGTAGGGCCACGGTTCCAGCTCAGGCGCGGCGTAGGGCGTGTTGTCCCAGTAGGTGGCGGCAGGCTGTGTCAGCCCCATCAGCAGGTCGTTCGAGATCGCGGCACGGTCAAAGCCCATGGCGATGGCCTGGCGCACGGACTGATCTAGCAGAGCCGGGTGCCCGATCTCCTCGTCGATCAGCATGTACCAGCCCTCGTTGTAGCCGGACTGCACGGGGATGACCTCGATGCCGGCCTCTTCCAGTGTGGGGATGTCTGAGTAGGCGAAGAACGTGCCCAGGTGGCCATCCCCGGCGACGAGCGCGTTGATCTGGGCGGCGTCATCCGGCACGAAGCGCACGAAGATCTCGTCGAGAATCGCCGGCTCGCCCCAGTAGTTTTCGTTGCGCACGAAGCGGGCGAAGCTGCCCGACTCCCAGGTGTCGAGCACGAAGGGCCCGGCCCCAACCATGGGGTTGAGGTTCCACTCGGCGCTGTCCAGCGACCCTTCCGCCTCGAAGACCGGCTCCAGGATGTGCTTGGGCAGCAACCCGTGCCAGAACGAGGCCTCCCAGGCGACGAACGGCTCCGCAAAGTTCATGACGACGGTCCGCTCGTCGGGCGCTTCCAGGCTGGCGAGCTGGTCGTTGGGGAACGTCGTCGCGACGGTGTTCGCCGGGTTCATGATCATTTCGTGAGTGAACACGAAGTCAGCGGAGGTGAGCGGCGTGCCGTCAGACCATACCAGGTCGTCGCGCAGAGTCAGTGTGATCGTCAGGCCGTCCTCAGAGATGCCGCCGTTCTCGATGGAAGGCATCTCGGTGACAAGCACCGGATAGGCCTCGTTGTTCTCGTCGTACTGCCACGCCCAATTAAGCCAGAGCGGCTGCGTGATGGCCACGAACCACATATTCGTGTAATACGGGTTCAGGGAGTCGAACTCCTGGGTGAAGATAAAGGTCGCGACCTTGCGTTCCCCCGTGTCCTCCGCCTCGGCCGCCGGCTCTTCTTCTCCTTCACCTGCTGCGGCGGGCTCGTCGACAGCGCCTTCCGCTTCCGGCGCGACATCCGCCGGGGCGGGGGAGCCGCATGCGGCCAGAACCAGGGCTGCCAGCATAAGCAGCGCCACAACCCAGAACGCCTTTCTGCGAGTCATTGCGGTCTTCTCCTCTCCTGTTTTGTCAAGTGCTGGTTGGTAGGCGGCCCGGTGGACGCCGCCATATCGAACCAAGGGAGTGAATGCCGGATATCTTCTCCTTCGCTCGTGCCGCCCACCGCCTGTGTGTGCCACGAACCCTGGCTGTGGGCCAGGGTTGACGGCGAGCAGCGGATCAATCTACAGGGTTCAGGACTCGGGAGAACGGGGCTAGACTGGGAACTGGGCAGGTGGCGATGCGAAGAGGTTGGGGCGTGAACCGGAATCCCGACTATGTGGGTGCGGGCAGCCTGCCCGTTCCTTTCACGAATTATACAACGCTTTTCTGAGGCTCAAACATGGTGGCAGGATTCGCAAGGTTAGCGTGGAAAGACCTCCCCTGCCCGCAGAGGCGATTCGGGCAGCCAGACGCGAAACACCGTGCGGCCCGGTTCCGATTCGAAGGTGATCTCCCCGCCATGTTTGAGGGTCACGATGTTGTAGCTGATGTCGAGCCCCATGCCGGTGCCCTGTCCCGGCGGCTTCGTCGTAAAGAACGGCTCGAATACGCGCGGCTGAACCTCGGCAGGGATGCCGGGGCCGTTGTCCTCGATCTCCACGCAGATGCCGCCCTCGACGCGCCGCGTGCGCAGCGTGATCTCGCCCTGACCGTCCAGCGCGTCTACCGCGTTGTGGATGATGTTTGTCCACACCTGGTTGAGCTCGCTGCCGTAGCCCTCGATGAGCGGCAGGTCGTCGGCATACTCCCGCCGTACGTTGATGCCGCGCTTGATCTTGTTGCGCAGGATCAGCAGCGTGTGATCGAGCCCTTCGTGGATGTCCACGTTGAGCACGGGCGCGCGGTCGAGGTAGCTGTACGTCTTGAGCGCCTGCACGATGCCTGAAATCTGGGCGGTTCCCTGCCCGATCTCTTCGAGCAGGCTGTAAGCCGTGTGCCGGGCGACCACCCACTCCAGCACCGGGGCGAGGTTCTCCGGCGCGAACATGCCAGCCAGTTCCTCCAGCGTCGTCGCCTCCAGGCCCATCTCGGCGAGCGCCGGTACGAGCTTCCACGCATCCTCGACGCCGCGCGCCTCCAGCACGTCCAGCAGATCTGACTCGCGGTCGCTCATCGCCAGCGCATCGAGCTGGGAGAAGGGCAGCGGGGCCATCAGCAGCTTTCGCGTGGTATCCATCAGGCCGGCGCGCTGCTTGCCGTCGAGCGAGCAGGCGTCGAGCCGGTCACGGGCCACCTCCAGGTCGTCGAGGGCCTGCTTGAGGTGTGCGGCGCCAGTCTTAACCGCCGCCGCCGGGTTGTTCAGCTCGTGCGCGATGCCCGCGACCAGCACGCCAAGCTGCGCCATTTTCTCACTCTGGCGCAGCAGCGACTCCGTCTCGCGCCAGCGAGCCAGCACCGTATTGAGCAGGGTGCGCGCCGCGCTCGGGCTGGTATCGAGCAGGTTGTCGAACTGCTGCTTGCTGATGGCAACCAGCCGGGTGTCGGTCCGTGCGCGGACGGTCGCCGTGCGGGGCGCGTCTTCCAGCAGCGCCATCTCGCCGATGACCTCGCCGGACCCGCGCACGGCGAGCAGAACATCGCGCGAGCGGCTGCGCTTCACGATCTCCAGCCGGCCCTCCTGAATGATGTAGGCGTGGTCGCCCTCGCTGCCTTCCTCGAAGAGCGTCTCGCCCGCCGCCAGATCGACGGTCTCGACCATACTGCAGATCTGGGCAAAGTCCGACGCAGCCAGATTGCTGAACAGGGGTACGCGGCTGAGCAGTTCGCGGATCATACGGATTTCAGGTACTGGTGAACCTGGCTCACTACGATAGCGCCCTCGCCGACTGCCGAGGCTACGCGCCGCACCGCACCCTGGCGGACGTCCCCGGCGGCGAAGATACCGGGCACGCTGGTTTCCAGCAGGAACGGGTCGCGTTTCAGCTTCCAGTTCGGCGGGCGCTTGCCACCTGCCATCAGGTCGGGCCCGGTGAGGATGAAGCCGGCGTTGTTGCACTGGACCAGGCCGGCGACCATCTCGGTGTGCGGCACCGCCCCGATGAAAATGAACAGCGCCGCAGCCGGGACGGTCTGCGTCTCGCCGGTGTCTCGGTTGGTGTACGTAATCGCCTCCAGCCGGTTCTCGCCGTGCGCCTCGACGAGCTCGGTGCGCAGCAGCACGTCGATCTTGGGGTTGCTATTGATCTGGTTGACCAGGTACTGCGACATGCCGCGTATCAGCGCGCTGCCGCGGACCAGCATCGTGACCTGGCTGGCATAGCGTGAGAAGAACATCGCGCCCTGCCCGGCTGAATTCGCGCCGCCGATGACGAACACCGGCTCGTTCCGGTAATAGGCCGCCTCGGAGACGGCGGCTCCGTAGTAGATGCCCGCCCCGGTCAGCCGTTCGACGCCGGGCGCGTCGAGGCGGCGCACGTCCACGCCGCTGGTGACGACCAGCGCGTGACAGCTCAGCTCCGTGCCGTCGCGCAGGGACACGATCCGGTACGGGTCCTCGACGCGCACCCCGCACACCTCCTGCGGGATGAGAATCTCCGCCCCCAGCCGGCTCGCCTGGGCCGTCGCCCGCCGGGCGAGGTCCCAGCCGCTGACCCCGTTCGGGAAGCCGAGGTAGTTCTCGATGCGCGAGCTGGTGCCCGCCTGCCCGCCCGTCGCGGCTCGCTCGACGAGCGCCGTGCGCAGCCCCTCCGACGCACCGTAGACCGCTGCCCCCAGCCCCGACGGACCCGCGCCGATGATGATCAGGTCGTAGAACGTGTCCGAGGCCATGGTGTGCATGCCGAGCTTTTCGGCCAGCGTGCGATGGTCGGGATCGACCAGCACCGCGCCGTCAGGAAAAAAGACGACCGGCAGGCGGTAGCTCTCGTCGCTGACCGCCTCGACCAGCGCGCGCGCCTCGCCATCCTTCTCGATGTCGAGCCACTGGTAGGGCACGCGATTGCGGGCCAGGAAGTCCTTGACGTCGTGGCTGGACGCCGACCACAGCGTGCCCGCCACGCGGATACCGTCGTAGGGCAGGTCAACCGTCGCCAACCACTCGTTGAGCAGATCGTCCAGCACCGGGTAAAGGTTCTGGTCAGGTGGGTGCCAGGGCTTGAGCAGGTAGTGGTCGAGGCCGATGGTGTTGATGCTGTCGATGGCGGCCTGAGTATCGGCGTAGGCCGTCAGCAGCACGCGCCGGGCGTCGGGGTAGTAGTCGAGCGCGGCGGCGAGGAACTCCGTGCCGCTCATGGCGGGCATACGCTGGTCCACGATGAACAGCGCGAGCGGATCACCGCGTTTCTTGAGATCCTGCACGATCTGGAGCGCCTCAGGCCCTGAATTCGCTTTGAGGATGCGGTAGTCGCGCCCGTAGCGGGCCCGGACGTCCCGCACGATGGCGTTCAGCACCTGCGGTTCATCATCAACGGCGAGAATTGCCGGGTTAGCCATCCAGAAACTCTCCTGTGTCCGTGCGTGCCGCTGCCCGTCAGGCAGCCTCGTCCATAGTCAGGGTCGCCTGCACATCGGGCAGCGCCAGGAACGCCGCCAGCAGTGAAGGCTCCGTCATCTGCGCGGCGAGGTGTTTGATCACGTCGTGCGCCTGTTTGCGAGTCGCCTCGGCCCCGTCCGCGTCGCCCTGTGCCGATTGCAGCGCCGCCAGCGAGAGCAGGATCTGCCACAGGCTGCGACGGCTCTGCATGGCGACCGCCTCATCGCGGGCCTGCTCCAGCACCGCGCGCGCCTGAGCGCCGTTGTCGAGGGCCAGCAATGCGCGTGCCTTTGTGTGCAGCACGTCGGGCAGGAACATTCGCTGCCCTGTCTGGGCCATATTGCCCAGCACCTCGTCGAGCCGGGCGATGGCCTCCGCCGCCTGGCCGCCGGCCAGTTCCAGTTCGGCCAGCTGCCCGCTGATCAACGCCCCGTAGAACGAGATGAGGTGCGGCGGAAGTTTATCCAGCGGTAAGGCGTCCAGCGCCTGCCAGGCCTCGTCATACTCGCCGGCCCGGGCAAGCACGAAACCCCGGACCAGGCTCCCAAAATCCTCGAATGAGGCACGCGCGCCCTGCGAATTATCGATGGAGCCTGCCAGCCGCAATGCCGTCTCGAGCTCGCCGAAGGTCGCGTAGGTGAACGCCATCAGCGCCGAGGCGTTGGTGTCCACGGCGATGAAGTTGGCCCGGTCCGCCAGCTCCATTGCCCGCCGGATGGCCTCAAGCCCCCGGCTGACGTCGCCGCGCTCGATGTAGACCATGCCGAGCGTACTCAGGTTGTAGGCCTCGCCCCAGTCACTGCCGATCTGCTGGCTGAGCGCGACGCCTTCCTCGCCATAGCCGAGCGCCAGGTCGAGATTGCCCAGCAACAGCGCGCCGTCGGCCAGCGTGCCGAGGCTGTCGGCCAGCATGGGCAGGTTGCCAAGCGCCTCCCAGCGCTCGTAGGCTTCCAGCTCCGCCCGCCAGGCTTCTTCGGTGCGGCCCGCCGCCATATAACTCCGCGCGAGATCGTGCTGCGCGTAAGCGGCCCGCTCGGGCAGGTCGTGGTCGTGGGCAATCTGGAGGGCGAGTTCCCCGAAGTCAAGCGACTGCTCGATCCGGCCCGTGAAGTAGTTCAGCAGCATGAGGTTCCACAGCGCCTCAGACTCGGCGCCCTGGTTCTCAAGCTCCCGCGCCAGCGCAAGCGACTTCTCAGCCAGCGCCTTGCCGCGGCGCGGGTCGAACTGCATGGTCGGGACGACGTGGACCGTCGCCTGGGGCAGCAGGCCCGCCAGTTCCAGCGAGCGGTCGCCGCGCGCTTTGCCCAGCGAGACCAGCGCCTCGTAGCTGGCCAGCGCCTTGTCATACTGGCCGCGCAGCTCCTGCGTGCGGCCCAGCCGTGTGTAGAGGTAGCCAAGCTCCTCGCCGGGTGCCTCAAGCTGCTCCGCAACTTCGATTGCCCGGGTGTAGTGCGAGCCAGCCTCCGCGTTGGCGTACAGGCGCGCCGCCTTGTCGCCGGCTGCGCGGTAGTACTTCAGGGCGCGCGCAGCATCGCCCGCCTCGTGGAAATGGTAGGCGAGGCGGTCGGCCTGGTCCTCCAGCCGGTTCGGAAACAGCTCCTCGACTGTCTCCCCCACGAGCCTGTGGAAGCGCCGCCGCTGGCTGCGCAGCATCGACGAATAGGCTGCCTCGCGCGTCAGCTCGTGGCGGAAGGTGTATTCGACCTCGGGCCCCGCCGCGGCCTTCTGGATCAGGCCGGCACGCTCCAGCGTGGCGAGCTGCTCGTCGAGCGCCGCACCCGCCTCTGCGATCCGCTCCAGGACCCGGTATTGGAACGACCGCCCGATCACGGCGGCCAGCTGGAGCGTGCGCTGCGCCGCCTCGTCGAGCCGGTCGATGCGCGCCGTGAGCAGCGCCTGGAGGTTGTCGGGGATCTCGATGTCCTCGACCATGGCCTGTACGCGCCAGGTCAGAGTTTCTTCGTCGCGCACGAGCACACCGCGATCGATGAGGGTCCGCACGACCTCCTCGACAAAGAGCGGGTTGCCCTCCGCTTTGCGCAGGATGAGCGTACGCAGCGATGTGGGGAGATTGGCGCCGCTCAGCAAGCTGTCGACGAGTGCGCCTGTGTCGGCGTCCGACAGCCGTTCCAGCGTGATCTCGGTGTGGCGGTCGGGATACTTTGTCCTGGCAACCTCCCGGGCATTCCAGCCCGGCGTGTTCGGGTGTGGGCGCATGGCACATACGAACAGGAGCGGCACTTCCTCGACGAGATTGAACAGGTGCAGCACCAGCTCGACTGAGGCGGGGTCGGCCCACTGGAGGTTGTCAAACACCATGCCCCCGGGGGTGGACTCGCCGAGGGTCCGCCACAGCCACAGCGCCGCATCGTTGAGCTCTCGCTTGACGGCCTCGCCCGGGATCTGCCGGCTGGCCTCAGGCTTGTCGATGGATAGCAGGATTTCCACAGCCTGAATCAGAAGCTCGCCCGCCCCGGCTGGCATCCGGGCGACGCCGTTAGCCACCTTGCTGCGAATCACGTCGGGCGAGTCGTCGGGCAGCACGCCAAAGTACTGCTGGAGGCGCTGCCCGAACAGGCCGTAGGGCCGCGAAGCCTCATAGGCGATGCCGCGGCTCTCCGACCAGTCAAACATGCGGCCCCCCAGCCGCTTCCATTCCCGGCGCATCTCATCCACCAGGCGGGTCTTGCCCAGGCCCGCCTCGCCGGTGAGGAAGACGATCTGCCCGCGCCCGCCGAGAACATCCTTCACGATGCCGCGCAGCCGGCTGAACTCCTCGGTGCGGCCTACCAGCGGGGCGCTCAGCCCCTCGATTCCGCGCGGCTGCTTGTACTGCGCCTTGCGGCCCACAACGCGGTACGCGGATATAAGCTCGCGCTTGCCCCGGATATCGATCCCGCCCAGCGGTTCTGCCTCGAAGTATGGCGCGACGAGCCGGTAGGTGTGTTCGGAGATCTGCACGGTTCCCGGCTCCGCCATCTGCTCCATGCGCGCGGCGACGTTGACGGCATCGCCCATCGCCGTGTACTCCATCGCCAGCTCAGACCCGATCTCGCCAACGACGACCGGCCCGGTGTTGATGCCCACCCGCACGTTGAAGCTGAGGCCATACTCCCGCTTGATGTGGTCGCAGTACGGGCCGATGCCCGAGATGATCTCCAGCCCTGCCATCACCGCCCGCTGCGGGTCGTCCTCGTGCGCAACAGGCGCACCGAAAAACGCGAGGATGGCATCGCCCATCAGCCGCGCGACGGTTCCTTCGTAACGGTACACGGGCTCGATCAGGAACTCGAAGGCGCCGTTCATAATGACCGCCCACTCTTCGGGGTCGAGCTGGTCGGCCATCTGCGTGGAGCCGGTCACATCGCAGAACAGCGCGGTCAGTACGCGCCGCTCGCCGATGACCCGCGAGCTGTCGCCGCCCGCACCCGTGCGGAGCGTGTTCAGCGCCGTGCCCAGATCCCGTGGAGGGCGAGTGGCCAGCGTCTGCACGAAGGGTGCCGGGCTGGAGGCCTGCCGTTCGGCTACCTGGAAGCCGCAGTTGAAACAATATCGGGAGTTGGGCGATAAGTCAGCGCCGCACTGAGGGCAGTCGCGCGGCAGCGCATGGCCGCAGTTCCAGCAAAACTTGGCTACTGCCGGGTTGTCCTTGCCGCAATTGGGGCAGATCATGCCTGCCTAGCCTATCCCAGTGAGACGTGTATCCGTCGCACGGCGGGGAGTTGGTGGGGTAAAAGGGGAGTGCGGGAGGGCTGTGCCCGCCGTTAAAGCGCTAATCTATATCATTATAGTCCATTGTGGACGATCTCCAAAGATTTCGGAATGGAGATTTGACGTCGTCCGGGGAACAGCACGCAGCGACCATCCTTCAGAGGTGGCCGCTGCGTGCTGTCGAGACAGGTGGGGCGGCTGCCTTACTGGGGGCTCGTCGGCACGCCGCTCTGGGTAAGCACCTTGCTCTCGGTGGATGGTGTGTGGCTCAGCGTGCGCGAGACGCTGACCCCGAGGTTATCGGCATGGTCGCTGATACGCTCCAGCAGGCGCAGTGTCTCGGTAAAGATGACGTCGGCTTCCGGGTGACAGCGCCCCGCTTTCAGGCGCACAATGTGCATCTCACGGCTCTTCCAGTACATGCGGTCGAACTCGCTCTCCGCCTCAACCACGGCTGCTGCGAGCTGTGGGTCGTTGTCCTCGAAGGCTTTCAGGGACTTGCTGTATGTCGTGTGGGCGTAGCGCCACAGCTCCCCGAGGTCAACGATGGCATCGTCGGTGAAGGGGATATCGGAGGCTGCTCTATCCAGAGCGTATCTGGCAATATCCTCCGCCATGTCGCCCACGCGCTCGATGTCGGTCAGCAGACTCTTGATCTGGAAGACACGCTTTTGCTGGACGTAACTCAGGTCAGCTTGCAGCAGCCTGTTGACAAACCGGTCCAGCTCCGATGTCACCTGGTCCACGTCGTCTTCCAGCTCCAGGACCCTGCCGACATTCTGAGTCTGACGCTCGACCAGCGCCCGGCAGCTCAGCTCGATCATCTCGGCGGTGACTCGACCCAGCCGGACCAGCTCGCGCGCCGCTTCGTTGAGCGCCACCGCGGGCACCCCGAACTGCATCTCGTCGATGTAAGCCGTAATCTTCCGCTTTTCTCCCTCGGGCTCCGGGGGAGCGAGCCACCTGGCGAATCTGGCAATCTGCCCGACGAAGGGGAACATCAGCGCGCTCACCGCGATGTTGAAGATGGTATGCGCGTTGGCGATCTGCCGGGGCAGCAGTGCCGCCGTATTGTCGACGAAGTTGGCAAACGGCGTGATGAAGGGCAGGAAGACCAGCACGCCGATCACATTGATCGTGATCTGGGCAAATGACGCCTGGCGCGCGGTCTGGGACAGGCGCAAAGCTGCGATCAGTCCCGTAATGCACGAGCCAATGTTCGCCCCCAGGATGATACCGATGGCGCCCGGCAGCGTGATCACGTTGCTCACGCCCATCGCGACGGTCATGCTCGTCACGGCGGAGCTGCTCTGCGTGAGCGACGTCATGATGATGCCCGCCAGAACGCCAACTAGGGGCTGCTGCCCAAACAGCACCATGAGATTGCCGACCCACGGAATCTCTACCAGCGCATCGAGCGCGCTGGACATGTAGCCCATCCCCACCAGCACGATACCAAGCCCCATCAGGATCTCACCGAACTTCCTCCAGTCTCGCTTGGGGAAGAACTCAAGGAAGATAAAGCCGATAACGACCATAAGGAGGCGGAAGTCGCCGGTTTCAAACGCGACGATCTGGGCCGTCAGCGTTGTGCCGATCTCCTGGCCGAGCATCACGGCGATGGACTGCTCGACAGACATCAGATTCGCGTTGATCAGGCCGATCATCGTGACCATCAGCAGGCCGCTGCTCTGGAGCACTCCTGTCGCTGCGGCACCGAAGATCGTGCTCGTCACCCGGTTGCTTGTCGCGCGGTCCAGCCACTTCTGGATCTGATCGCCGGCGAGCTTCTCCATGCCGGAGTTGAGCAGCGTGATGCCGAAGAGAAACAGCGCCAACCCGCCTAGGATCTGGACTAAGCCTTCCATTGTTGCTCCTGAAATTATGGGCTTGGCTTTGACATGTGGCCACTGGCAGCGCGTGGCCAGCGTCCTTCTGTACTTATGACGGCACAAGTATAGCCGCCAGAGCGCCTGGCCGATAGTTACGATAGGCGTACTCGAAGGTGATAGTTTTCCCGGTCGACGAACCGGGCTGTAGAGGCAGAGGCGGGAAGAGAGCCTGGCCAGCGCCTGGCTCCCTTCCGCCGTCGCGAATATCGCGGGCCTGAATTGCGCGCCGGGCGCTACTCCTCGGGTTTGCGCCGCGGTGGTCTCCGGATTGTATGGCGCTGCCGGGTGGGCTGCCCCGGTGCCGGCTCGACGGGGCCGGGCTGCTCGGGCTCTGTCAGCTCGACGCGCAGCCGGGCCGGTACGCGGCACATGATGACGACGGACTGGCCGGCGAATATCGAGACTTCTTCGGGCTTGAAACCGCCCTCGACAGCCTCCACGAGCGCAACCTCGTCGGGGCGGTACTTGCCGGGGCGGGGCATGGCCACGCGGATCCGGCCCTGCGCCTGCGCCTCGCGGTTGGTCAGGCTGTAGCCGCCGGGCCGTACCGGGGTCACGGCGAACAGGTCGCCATCTGGCAGGGCCTCGCTGCTGTCCAGCACGACGCGTTTCTCCTCCCCGCCGTGCCAGGTGATCGTGACGGTGTACTGCCCCATCCCCTGCGACACGTAAAAGGCGATGACGCCGTTCAAGCGCAGCACGTGGGACGGCTCGTCGTCACAGCAGCAGCAGTCGGCATCGGGGTCGCCGGGGTCCGCCAGGTCGAAACTGAGCTGGGCGGGCCCGCTCTCCTTCTCGACGCGGACGTACAGGCGGCGGACCGTCTGGCCGCCGCGCTGGATCACGATGTCATAGTCGCCCGGCTCGCGGAAATGGTGGTAGAGCGTGGCGAGCACGGTGAGCGCACCGCTGTCCAGCGGGCGCTGACTGAACATGGCCCGGTTGAGGCGGGCCTGTCTGGGTAGCCGGTTCATCATAATGCTTATGCTCCTACATCGGCCTGAAGGATCATCTCGACGTCATTCACACGCACATCGACATTCCGGATCGGGATGCGCACCGGGATCAGACCGCTCTCGGCGGGCATGATCTCATACGGATCGTCGACCGCAAAGAACGGGTTGCACGCCGAGAAGAACTCGAGCACCAGCGTGCCCAGCATGTCGAGCAGGCCAAAGCTGATGTTGAAGAGATCGCTCAGCCATTCCTCGATATCGTCGGGAATGTCGAGCAGGAAGCGGATGAAGTCCGCGATCCCGCCGATGATCGCCAGGACGAGGTCGCGCACCCACCCGCCCGGGATGATGGCGGTGATGGCAGCGGTCAGCGCATCCTCGATCAGGTCGCCGACGATATCGGAGAAGTCGAAGAAGTCCACATCAATCGTCTCGGGGTCGGCGAAGATCTGCCACTCATTGTTGGCGGGCAGCGGGACGACGCGCAGCAGGCTGCACGGGTCCGGCGAGGGCAGCGGCAGGGAGGCGTCGAAGTACCGCGCGTCGATGCCGCCGGTGAAGCTGATCTCCTGGGCGACGAAGGCCGCCAGATCCGGCTGGATCTGGATGTCCGGGTCGCCGCTGAAGATGCAGATGCGCGGCAGGCAGATATCCGGCAGCGGCCACGGCAGGTTGATGCAGCCGCCGCCGACGCAGATCTCGGGGATGTCAAGCCCCAGAATGAACTTCAGCCGGTCCCAGCGCACGTCGACCTCGCGAACCGAGATCGTGTTGTCGCTCCGCAGGTCGATGGAACCACCTTCCAGGTGGGCCTTCACGTCGTAGCCTGCCGTGAAGGCACCGAAATCCTTCAGGTCCGCCGCCTCAAAACCGGCATTGCGCACGAGGATCTCGAAGGCCTTCTGGAAAGCGCCTTCTGAGACTGCAACGGTTAGATGAGCCATGTCGAGGAGCCTCCCTATACCACCACTAGACTCACGAACGCCTTGATCTGGTCTTCTTCGACAGCCGGGTTGTGCGGGACCTTAGCCGGCGCCGGAGTCGGCTCCAGCGTGACGGTCTCGCCGATGGTGAAGTCGTACGTCTGGAGCAGTTCGGTGATGTTCAGGATCATCTTCTCCATCGGCACCATGAGCTGTGGCAGGATGCCAAGCTCCAGCACGGCGCGGATGTAGCACTCGATCATGCTCTCCATCTCGCCGGGTTGCAGATCGACGATCTCGACCCCGTCCAGCCGCACCTTGAGCCACTGCTGCGGATCACCGCCGACGGTGCCCCATTCAAAGTGCGCCTCGGCGAAGAGATCCAGGCAGAAGCACATCAGGTCGAACACCGGGAAGGTGTAGGGCCGGTCGAACGTGGGCAGAGGATGCTGATCGCGCTTGCGTGGAATGTTGTACCGCTCAACGATAGGCAGGAGCTCGCGCATCTGCCCTCTCGGCGGGCAGCCGAGGCCAAAGCAGGCCCTCATGCTCAGCGCCATGCGCTGCTCCTCCAGCGGTGCCAGCTCGCTCGGAAGGTCAAAGACACTGCCGGGGTGGAAGTCGATCTGAAAGTCCGTGATCTGGAAGCAGAAGTTCAGCCCGATGGGGAAAGGCGTCCCCATGACGAGGAGCGGGTCCTGCTCCTCGAACAGCCGGTTGCCCGCGGCGGTGACTTCTTTCGCAGGCCGGATCGGTACGCAGAAGAGCTCAGGGTGCTCGGCGAAGAAGGCAGTTGCGTAGTTGAAGAGGGAGGGGCGCTGCTGCATGATGTGGCGCACCACCCGGTTTACTCCCTCCTCATGCACCGCCCCGAATACGTCGCAGTTATCGGTGAAAGCCATATAGATCCCCCATCCCGCCAGGATCGTCAAGAGAGCCCGCGTGGCAGCCAAGGCCCAGCCGGCGATCTCCGGCTATCCAACGACACAACGTTGTGCGGAAGCCTTCCATGCATCGGAAGCCCTGCCGGCTTCCGGACGGGCGAGGTGACCTGTGCTCAGGGGGTCTGGCGACGTGTGGGGGTAGTGACGAGCACGCCAGTCGAGCAGAACGGCCAAAATAAATCATACCTAGATTGTCTTAATTGTCAATGCGCTCGGATCAGGAATTAGGTAACACACCGGGGCTGGATCAGGCGCAGATTTGCCAACCATCAGCGCTGTCTCGGCGTATGATATAGTGATGTCGCACCCATTCATCGAGGCGTGGACCCCGCGTCCCCCAGGAGACCAGCATGTCTGAGAAATCCATCATCATCATCGGCGCGGGTATGGCCGGGCTCGCGGCGGGCTGCTACGCCCAGATGAACGGCTACCGCTCGCAGATCTTCGAGCTGCACTTCATGGGGGGCGGGCTGTGCACGGCCTGGGAGCGCAAGGGCTACACTTTCGACGGCTGCATCCACTACCTGTTCGGCTCGGGCGAGGGGCAGGCCTTCCACCGCATGTGGCAGGATCTCGGCGCGGTGCAGGGCCGCCGGATGATCCATCACGACGAGTACCAGCGCATCACCGACGGGCAGCGCACGCTGGTCGTCTACACCGACCCCGACCGGCTCGAAGCGCACCTCACCGAACTCTCCCCGGCGGACGCAGGGCTCATCCGGGCCTTCTGCGAGGGCGTGCGCCAGTTCACCCGCTTCGACATGTTTGCCATGTACGAGAAGCCTAAAGACATCATGGGCCCCTTCGACTGGGCGCGGCTCGGCACGCGGATGCTGCCCTTCCTGCCGCCGCTCCTGCGCTGGGCAACCGTGCCCCTCAGCATGTTCGCAACGCGCTTCAAGGACCCGTTCCTGCGCCACGCGATTGCGCACATGTTCTCGTGGGAAGAAGCGCCGGTCATGATGGGCATGGCCCTGCTGGCCTACATGCACACCGGCAATGCGGGCTTCCCGGCGGGCGGCTCGCTGGACTTCGCCCGCGCCGTCGAGTGCCGCTACCTGGAGCTCGGCGGGCAGATTCACTACGAGGCACAGGTCGAGAAGATCCTCACGCGTGACGGGCGCGCCGTGGGCGTGCGGCTGTACAACGACGAGGTCCACGAAGCCGACGTCGTGATCTCGGCGGCGGATGGGCGCGGCACAATCTTCGACATGCTGGGCGGGGAATACACCAACGCCCGGATTGAGCGCATGTACTCCGGCGACCTGCCAATGCACTCGCAGGTGCAGATCTCGCTCGGCGTCAACCGGGATCTGTCAGCCGAGCCGCACTGGGTGACGCACCTGCTCGCGGAGCCGGTGCTGCTCGCCGGGGAGGAGCATGCCGTCGTCGGGGTGAAGAACTACAGCTTCGACCCGACGCTCGCGCCGCCGGGCAAGTCGGTCGTCGAGATCATGCTGCGCACCAACTACGCCTACTGGCAGCGCATCTACGGGCGGCGGCTATACGACAGCGAGCAGAGCCAGGTCTCCGGCATCCTGATCGACCTGCTGGAGGGCTGGTATCCCGGCATCCGGGCCGACCTTGAGGTGGTGGACGAGGCCACGCCGTTGAGCTATGAACGCTACACCGGCAACTGGCAGGGCGCGACGAGCGGCTGGCTGCTCACCCGCGAGACGATGCCCATGATGCTGCGGGGCGTGCCCAAGACGCTGCCCGGCCTGTCCAACTTCTACATGGCCGGGCAGTGGGTGGAGCCGGGCGGCGGCGTCCCGATGGCGGCGGCATCAGGGCGCAACGCCATCCAGCTCATCTGCCACGCGGACGGGAAGCGCTTTAGCGCGGAGGTCGCGCCGGGTTAGGGTGGGTATCCCTCATCCCGCATCGATGCGCGACGCGGCGATCTCGCGCAGGTGCGGCACTTCCAGGCCCGCTTCGTCTGCATAGGCAATCGCGCGCCGCAGCCGTGCGGGCGCCGAGCTGCCGCGCGTGCCCTTGTCGGGCAGGCCCTCGATGTCCGAGGCGAGCTGCGCCATCAGCCGCTCGTGGGGCAGCGGCTGCCCGGCCAACCATGCCTGCACGTCGATCAGCTCCGAGATGACACCCCGGTACAGCTCGTTATGTGAGGCCCACACCTCGCCGATGGTACCCTCGGCAGCCAGCCCCATGACGTTGCGGGCGATGATGTACACGTTTTTGCGCACCAGCTCGAAGAGCAGCTCGTCGTCCGTCTCGATACGCTGCACGGGCATCTCCAGGGCCTCGAAGGCTTCCGCCAGAAGATCGGCCTGAGGCCCGTACACCGGATTGTCGTAGTATGGGGTCGGCGGCATGTTCTTGCGGCGTTCGAACCACACGATGGCAATCGACGGGTCGGTAAGGTCGTGCTGCTGCCAGTCCCTCGGCAGAAGCTCGTTCTGCAGCAGGGCGACGCTGCCCCGCCAGGCGTCGGGCAGGCTGGCGAGCACGCCGGGCAGGCCTTCCTCCCGCACGGCGACGAGCACCAGAGCGGGGTCGGGGACGGCTTCCGCAACGGCTGCCGGGTCGGTGCGGCGGAGCACCGGGTAGACGGGATGCCCCAGGCTGAGAAAGGCCTGGGCGAACGATTTGCCCATGTTGCCGATGCCGATGATGACGATGGGTTGTTTCATGGGTGGGCCTCCTGTGTGGTGTGTGGTTGGATGTGTTTGATTAGCGGGCAAACGCCCGGCCTCTCTATCGGGAAGCGAGCGCGGCACGCCGGTAGCTATCCGTGAAGTTGGCTTCGCCCACTTCCTGTCAGGGACGGCTCTGCCGTTGTATGCGCTCGCCGCGCAGCGTTTCAAACGCCAGGGCTGTCACCGCGCCGTAGATGAAGTGCGCCACGATCATGAGCAGCGTGCGCCGCGGGGGCTGCTCGGTCGCAGGCGGCAGAATGTCCAGCGCAGGGAGCCAGCCGAGGTAGCTGCCCGCCCACACGGCAGCGCCGAAGATTGCGCCTTTCAGCGCCGCCGGCAGCGGCAAGCGGCCGAAGGTCAGCGGGTATAGCGCACCGGCCGCCGCGCCGTAGCCGAAGTGCGAGATTCCCGTTACGACCGCAGTGCCGGTTTCGCTGTCAGCCAGCTCGTCCTGATCAGCGCGCTCCGCGACCTCCTCGGTGATCAGGTGCGGCGGCAGCGGGTAGCGCTCGTGCCGGGGCAGCAGCCGGTACATGGCGAACATAGCAGCCGACATGGGCACCGTCGCAATGACCCCTGCCACCGCGCCTTCCACCAAGCTCTGAGGCAGGCGCTTCATCTCCTGCTCGCCGATCCATTCCATCCGCTCCACGCGCTCGCTCCTTCCAGTACAGCGTCGTCATGCCTGGAGTCTACCTTCTTGCGGCGGCGGCAGGCCACCGCGTCAGGGAAATGGGCTCCCAAAAAACGGGAGCCCGTACCTCGGCGGTACGGGCTCCCGGCTGGCAGGCAGCGTGTGGGTTACAGCGTCTCAGCGTACTCTCTGATCTCGTCGAGTACGGGCTGGTTCACGCCGTTCTCGCGCAGCTCCTTGATCAGCGTTTCGAGCTCCTTCTTGGCCTTGGGCTTCTCGCCCATATCGGCCAGAATGTCGGCTCGCGTGCGCCGGACCTGGTGGATATCCAGATTGGTGAACGTCGTATCGTCCTTCTTGTGCTGCTTCAGGGCGCGCGCGGTGAGCTCCAGAGCTTCCTCGGGCTGGGCATCGCGGGCCTTTACCACCTTCTCGTCCTCGATGCGGAAGAAGGGCCGCGCCAGGTTCTGCGCCAGCACGAGCGATACCTGCGCGCCGGCGGCTGTATCGTCGAGTTGCTCGGCGACCTCCTGCAGCGTATCCATGCCCTTCGACAGGAACGGCGAGCTGGAACCGTCGAGGTACAGCGCCATGCCTGTCTCGTAGGTGAAGTAATCCTGCGCGAGGCGGTCTTCCTCCCGCGTGAAGGGCTGCCCGATGCGGATGCGGTGGATATTCGACGGGATGACGAGCCCGCCCGCGCCCTGGTACATCACGCGGAGCGTGTACTCGCCCGGCACGTCGAAGTAGTAGCCGTACGCGCCGTAGCTGAGCATAACGCTCTGGCTGACGCGGTCAGTGCCCGGCTCGCCACCGTTCAGCGCCTGCAGCGTATTCATCTCCGGCGTGGCGAGCTTGCACATGATCGGCTGGTACTGGAGGATGCGGCCATCGGGCCGGCGGATGTAGATCGTGGTGCTGCCGAACTCGGGGTGCAGGTTGGTGTCGACGGTCAGCGACATGTCGGCTTTGTTGCGCAGCCGCAGCTCGATGATCACCGGCTCCATGAAGCTGAAGTACTCTTTGGAGCGCACCATCAGCTCGATGGGCGCCTCGCCGATGATGTCGGCCAGCGCGCCGCCGGGCGCTTCCAGATGCCCGCCCGACGCCCACGGGTCGCCGCCCATGATCACCGCGGCACGGTCGCCGTGGCGCATGTGCAGCAGCTCCTCGTCGTCAAAGCGGAACAGGAAGTTGCCCCAGAAGTCGTCGGTGTTGTGACCGGGCAGGGAATCGTAGCGCCAGTCGTAGTTCATCCAGGAGAGTGAGTCCGCGCGCCCTTTGTCCCACGAGTGCAGGAAGTTGAAGGCGTGCCCGATCTCGTGGACGTAGGTATACAGGTAGTGGCGCATGGCCCAGGCTTCGTCGTCGTTGGAGGGCACCCCCGGAACGAGGTCATTGAACCACGAGTGGCTGCGGAACACCGCGCAGCCCTGCCGTTCCGGTGCCTGGCCCGCCCCGCCATAGATGGCCGCCGCGTCGAACATGATGCCGCCCACCGAAGGGCTGTCGAACGTGCTGGCGAGCAGGCACCACATATTCCATCGCGGCCAGGCGTGCGGATACTGGCTGAAGTACTGCTCCATCGCGTCGTGCAGCTCCGCCGCCGACCAGGTCGTGAAATCGGCGGCGCTGTCGTCGATGATAGTGTGGTTGGGGTTAATCGTCAGGTTGATGCCGGCATCGAGATAAGCGTCCTCGATCTTGACCTGGCGCTGTGTGAGCGCAGCCGGGCGGACCGGGTGCGCATGGGTGTCGCAGTCGGGCATAAGGGGCTCGACGTTGATCGAGTCGCACACGTCGATCTCAAGCTGTACATCGCGGAAGGCGTTCGACTGCTTGGTGCACTGGTAGGTAGAGGTCGTGCCGCCCACTTCGGTGAACGTGACCTGCGCCGACGACGCCGGCACGAAGCTGCCCCAGGGGATCGTGACGTCCAGCGTGGTCGTCGGGTGTGCGCCCTTCCAGAAGCTGATATCACCGCTGATGTTCACCTCGCACTGCGACCACGTAACCGTGGGGTTCTCCAGCACCCACGATTCCTGGTAGATGGTCCAGCGGTAGACGTGGCCGAAAAACTGGAGGCGGAATACGCGGTAGAGGTCGCCGCTGAGGCAGTTCATGACGGGCGAGGTTGCCGAGCGCGGGTCGATATCGACGCGCAGGTCCAGCGCATACTGCCCGCTGGAGGGCGTGCTCATCTCGCCGTAGAACCGCCCGCTGACGGGGCCCACCCGCCGGCACCGCCACCAGTCGGGAGGGAACGGGAAGGGGTCGGGGTCGAAGGGCGGAATGCGCCGCGCCATCGCCTCCTCACCCATCTGTACAGGTTCGGCCAGCTCCTGGGCTGGCGCCTCTCTCGTCGTCGTCTTGCGCTTGCTCATCACCAGTCTCCTTGAGTACCAACATGCAGACTCACGTGGACCGCCGCCCTCTCGGCGGTATTACGCGGACGCTCATACCCCTCACCCTGACGGCTGCGCGACTAGCCGTAGCCGAAAGGCCGATCTCGGATGATGTGCTGGAGCCTGCCGTTCTGGATGGACACGCCGATGTAGGTGTCTCCGGCGATGTCGAGCGTGAAGGACTCGCTGAGGTTGCGGCTGGGGACGGCGATCTCGACCGTCGCCGAGCCCGGCTCGACCTGCGTGCGGAACGTATCGTCGGCCAGCCCGGTGAGACGCATCGTGGTGACGCCGGCCTTCTCGAAGCGCTCCTCACCGTTGATGCGGATGATCACGGTATCGCCGTCGAAGCCGTCCTGCAGGTCAATCGCCAGCATGGTGGTGCCTTCTCCTTCTGCCGGTGCAGCGCTCTGACCACCTCGGAGCACGGGCGCTTCTTCAGCCTCCTCAGCCATCTCACCTGTTTCTTCCGCCGTGACGTCTGTTTCTTCAGTCACGTCACCGCTACCGGCTGGGGGGCCATCGTCAGGGACGGGGCTCCCGGTGGCTGCGTCCATGCCGCATCCGATCAGACTGAGGCACAGCACGCCAAGCAACAGGATGCGAGCTGTTGGGAGCACGAAATGAACGGGCATGGGTTAAGCTCCCCGGTCGAAATAGCCGAGTCAAGTCGAGCGAACTGGGGGACAGGGGCTGCGCGTGGATGCGCGGTGAAGACGACAAGCTGTGTCCAATTCAATGACATTGTAAAGCAGAAATCAGACGGATGTAAAGGGGG
>CAZDLX010000042.1:0-16401 GCA_964506005.1 uncultured Anaerolineae bacterium
CCATCGTGCCGCGCGGCGTGGCGGCGCTCGGCGTGACGATGCAGCTCCCGCAGGAAGATCGCTACCTGATGCGCGAGGCCGAGCTGCACGACCGGATCGGGGTGCTGCTGGGCGGGCGCGCCGCCGAGGAAGTCGTTTTTGGTGAGATCTCGACAGGGGCCTCGAACGACCTGCAGAAGGCGACAGACCTCGCCCGGCGCATGGTCACCGAGTTCGGGATGAGCACCGCGGTCGGGCCGGTTTCGCTCAGCCAGCGCAGCGATAACGCCATTCTGCCCGGCACGGAGACCCGCACCGGCAGCGCGCGGCTCGAAGAGACCATCGACGCCGAGGTGAAGCGCATCATCGAGGAGAATTACGCGCGGGTGCGCGAACTCCTGCTCGATAACCGCGAGGTGCTTGAGACACTGTCGCTGGAGCTGCTCGACGTCGAGGACATGGACGGCGAGACGCTGGCGGCACGTCTGGAGACGCTCGGCGCGACACGTGTGGCGTTCACGCCGCACAGCCTGAAGCACTGAGTACCGGCGAGACACGACGAGAGCACGGCGATGAGCCGTGCTCTTTTTGTACCTCACCCCCTCACCCCGGACTCGTGCGACGCAGTCGCAGCGAGTCCTGCCCCTCTCCCGGACAGGTGCTATCGCACCTTGGGAGCGGGGCTATGGTCTGAAGAGACGCCAATCTGCCCCTTCTCCCCCCGGGAGAAGGGTGGACCGGGCGAAGCCCGGGACGGGATGAGGGAATGCACATGCCACCCATCTAGTGCTTTTCCCACTGGCAGAAACAGCCCCACCTGTGTACCTTATACGCCATGCAGAACACACGCCGCCGCTCCACCGGGCTGATGCGTCTCGCCCGGCGGATCCTCACATTCCTGCTTCCCCTCGCCATCCTCGTTGGCTTCTGGCGCTCCGCCATGCCTGCGGCCTTCGCGGTGCCCGGCGAGGTCGAGCGGTGGGGTGGGTACGGCATCAGCGTAGGGCCGCATCTGCCATCTCGCCCCGATATGCTCGCCCAGATGGGCATGGACTGGGTCAAGATCTACGACACCGCCCAGATCGCCGATTACCCCGACCACCGCATCCTGTTCCGCGTCGAGCGTGACGGCTACCCGCCTGAGTGGGACCTCGAAGCCTGGACGCGGGGCCTGCGTGAGTTCGCCCGCGAGCTGGACCGGCGCGGCGTGGACGCCGTCGAGATCGGCAACGAGCCCAATCTGGCGCAGGAGTGGGGCGGCCAGAAGCCCGACCCGGCCAGGTACGTTGATGTGCTGCGCCGGGCGTACACCGCCTTTAAGGCCGAGGCCCCGCACATCGTCGTCGTAGCGGGCGGCCTGGCGCCGACTGCCGGCCTGCCCGACGGCTCCGCTGTGGACGACCTGTGGTTCGCCGAGCAGATGATCAAGCTTGGCGCGGCAGATTACATGGACGCCTGGGGATACCATCCTTACGGCTTCAACCAGCCGCCCGAGGCCGACCCGCACCAGCAGCCGTTCTCGTTCCGCCGCGCGGAGCTGTTTTACGACCTGCTGCGCCGCAACGGCGTCGATAAGCCCGTGTGGCTCACCGAGTTCGGCTGGGTTCGCAACCCTGCCGAGGAGGGCGTGGACTGCTCCACCAGCCCGCACTTCGCCGACTTCTCGTGGATGGTCGTCGACCGCAACACGCAGGCAGCCTACACCGGGCGCGCGCTGGAGTTCGCCGGGCGCAACTGGCGCTGGGCAGGCCCGATGTTCTTGTGGAATCTGAACTGGAACCTGTATGATGAGAGCTACGAGCCGCTGTGCAGCCACCTGCGCTGGTACGGTATCCTCAACCGGGACGGTTCGCCGCTGCCCGTGTACAGCGCCGTGCAGAACGCGCCGCGCCGCCCGGCGATTGAATTCCGCCCCAATATTGGGGCGGTTTCGCACCGCCTGCTCAAGTCCATCGAGGCCGGGTGCGCGGGCCTGCTGGAGCTCGGCAGCTTCACGGTACAGGTCGAGGACCTGCTGGACGATGCGCGGGTAGCAATCGAGCCGGCCAACGCGCCCGACCGCCCGCAGATCTGGACGAGCGAGTCGAGCGCCGGGGATGGGGACGAGATCACTGTGTTTGTGGACGCTCGGGGTGCGGAGCCCGGCCTGTACCTGATCGCGATCAACCTGCGCGCCAGCGGCTCGGAGCGTGTCTCGAGCGCCGTGGTGCGCGGCTGGCTGCTGGTTCACCACCCCACGACACCGGAATGTAAAGCGCGATACGGAGGGTAAGCTTGCCAAAGGACGACTTTACGCCCGCCCGCTCGCTGAGCGGCAGAGACGCCCTGTACGACATTCAGAACACCGGGCCGGCTGACACGCTCGCCCGGCTGGGCGCTGCCTTCTCAAGCCTCGGGCGGGCTGAGGAGGCGCTCGGCTTCTACGAGAAGGCGCTCGAAGATTACCGCGCTGCGGGCGACAAGCACGGCGAGGCGCATACGCTCGCCAGCCTGGGCAGCGCGTACTGGCAGCGGGGGCGGCTTGAGAAGGCGGCCAGCGCCTACGCGGGCGCGGCCGCGCTGTACCACTCGCTCGGCGTGACGGCGCGGCAGGCCACCGCTCTCAACTGCATCGGCCTGCTTCTGGAGCAGCAGGGCGATGCCGAAACTGCCATCGGCTACTACGAGCAGGCGCTGGCGCTGCTGTGGGAGATCGGCGACCACACCGGGGAGGCCAGCACGCTTGACGTGATCGGCATGGCCCAGCGCCGCCTGGGCAATATGGAGGCTGCGCGGCAGGCGCACGAGCAGGCGCTGCGCCTGCGCCGCCAGATGCACGATCAGGCAGGCGAAGCCAGCACGCGTCACGCGCTGGCCGTGGTGTTCGAGGCGGCGGGCCAACCAGAGCGGGCTATCGCGTATTACGAGTGGGCGCTGCGGCTGCGGCAGGCCGCTAACGACCGCATCGGCGAGGCGCTGACGAGCTACAACCTCGCCAAGCTCTACGAGCGGCTCAACCTGCTGCAGGAGGCTGAGGCGCTGCTCCAGCGTGCGGTGGACATCGAGACGATCCTGAACCTGCCCGACGCTGCCAGCGATGAAGCGGAACTGGCCGCCATCCGCGAGCGCCGCCGCCAGGCCGGGCTGCCGCGCCTGGAGGGCACCACAGCGCGCTTCCCCCGCGTCGCCCGCCCGCCCGAGGAGTAGGGCGAGGGCGCTTGTCCAGCACACGACTCGTAGGGGCGGCTCTCAGAGCCGCCCTGTCCTTTCAGGCGAAGCTTCGAGCAGAACCGTTGACCCCCTCTGCCGCCGCTTCGCGCCGGCATCTCCCCCTACAAGGGGGCGAAGGGGTTGTTTGCGAGGATGTCGAACGTGTGAAGAACCTGCCCAGTGAAGTTGGCGTCGCCAACACCCTGTGAGAAATGGCTCTGCCATTTCTCTGTGCCCCCTTCCAGGGGGAAATGGTCCGCAGGGCCAAAGGGGGTAGGACGTAATCTGCACTACAGGGTATGGCGTTGGGAGAAATCGGCTGCTCCGACTCGTAGTAGAGGCGGGTTTCAAACCCGCCCCTACCATATTCTTAGCCCCAGTGTTATTTCGCCTTTCGCCCGCTACAATGAATCTACCTGTGAGACGAGAGGAGCACGCGATGCGGACGATTCAGGCCCCGCCCGAGGCGCTTCGCCAGTTCTGCGAGCGGCACCACGTGAAGCGGCTGACGCTCGTGGCGGGGCTGCCTGACGACGCCCCGGCTGACGAGCCGCTCGAAATCCTCGTGGAGTTCGACGAGGTTGCCGCGCCCGGCTTCGACTTCTTTGCCGCCCAGACCGAGCTGGGCCGCCTGCTGGGACGCCCGGTTTCGCTCGCCTCGGCGGACTTCCTGTGCCCGTATTTCCGCGACGACATGCTCGATCAGGGGCGCGTGCTGTACCAGCGTGCGTGAGACCGGCTTTACTCCCGCATTCGCGGCTCGGCCACCTGCTGGAGCCCGCGCGCGATCAGGTAGAACGACATCGCGAAGAACGAGATCGCCAGCGCCGACGGGATCAGCACGTTCCACGTGATCGTCGGGTTGAGGCGCTGGTACATGAAGCTCCCGTAGATCATCTGTCCCCAGTTGTGCCGGATGCGCGAGATGCCCATGAACGCGGAGAAGCCGTCGGCGAAGACCGCCCCCACCACGTTGAGCATCATCGTCATCGCCGAGAGCGGAACGAGATGCGGCAGCATGTGCTTCCACATGATGTGGAAGCCGTCGCTGCCTGCAACGCGTGCCGCCTCGATGTAGGGCTTATGGAATACGGTGAGCGCGTAGTTCCGCATCACAATCGCCGCCGCGCTGACCCCCGCTAACAGCCCGTACAGCAGGCCGAACACCACCGGCGTGAGACTCATGGTTGCCCCCAGCACGACCATCACCAGCGGGGCAGGCAGCAGCATCATCACATCCGCGATGTGCGCGAACACTCTGTCCACCCAGCCGCCGTAGTACGCCGACACGATCCCGATGGCGGTGCTGATCAGGGCGGTGGTAAGGGCCGCCGTGAAGGCCAGCGTCAGGGATGGCCCTGTCGCGGCGAGGAGCACGCTGAGCACGTCGCGCCCCAGCGTGTCGGTCCCGAGCAGGTGGCCGGGCCCCGGCGGGCTGGGGTGCGGGAAGATAGCCATGTCGTAGCCTGTGTTGGGGTTGTAGACGCTGAACGGCCAGACGGTCTCCATCAGGATCGGGTAGATGATGGCAGCCAGCACAAAGGCCACCAGAATGAAGAGGCCAAGCATCGCCATCCAGTTTCGAGAGAATATCGCCCAGGCGTCCTGCGTCTGCCGCCAGCTTGTAATCAGCCAGATAGCCGCGCGGCCGCGGGTCCTGGTGAGCGGGCGTTGTTCCGGGCGGTCGTTGTACGTCACATTCATCAGACTGTCTCCGGTTAGGCGCTGCGGACGCGTGGGTCGAGGACGGCGACGAGTACGTCGAGAATCAGCCGGATGCTGAGCGAGAACACGCCGATGAGCAGAGTCATCCCCGTCACAAACGGCATGTTCTCGTTCAGGAAGGCGTCGAACATAGCCGAGCCGATGCCGTGCCAGTCGAGCGCCCCTTCGATCATCACCATGCCCGTGAGCAGATACGGGATGCTCGTCACGAGCCGCGACACGACGGGGATCATTGCGTTGCGGGCGGCGTGCCGCTGGCGGATCGCCCGGGGCGGCAGCCCCTTGGCGCGGGCTGTGAACACGAATTGCTCGTGCAGCGTGTCTTCCATGCTGGTGCGCATGATGAGCATGATCTCGCCGAAGCTCAGCAGCGTGAAGGCGGCGAGCGGCAGCGCGGCGCGCTGTGCGATGTTCAGGGCGAGCTCTCGCCAGTCGGTGAAGTACCACGTCACCACCCAGAGCGCCGCAGCCAGCAAGACGAACACCGCCGTCGGAATGCGCCGGCGTGAGAGGCGATACAGCAGCATATTGACGATCAGCAGTGCCAGGACGACGAGGGCCAGCCTGACGACCATCATCATCATCACTTCGGGCTGGGATGAGAACGCGGTGCGCCACATTTGTTCAGGGACAGTGCGGGGGAGCAATTTCAGCTTCTCGACGGCGAAAAACGTCAGCAGGAAGGCCAGCCAGGGTGGAAACGACGTGTAGAGCAGCACGGAGGCCAGCGTACCGCCTGCGGTGAGCGGCCCCTTCTTGTGCCAGGCCAGCACCTCGCCCAGCCACCTGCCGATGAGAAAGGCCAGCGTCGTGCCGATACCGAAGACGAGCAGTGTCGGCGGGATAAGGGTCTTGATCATGTCCAAGACAGGAGGGCCAACCCCCGCCGGGCTGTAAGAATGCCCGAGATCGCCCCGGGCCAGGTCGGCGAGCCACTTCAGGTAGCGCTGCCACATCGGCAGGTTCAGCCCCAGCTCGACGCGCAGCGCCTCCTTCTGTTCGATAGGCATAAAGGTGAACTGTGATACATAGTCGCCGGGGTTTGCGACCTGCAGGACGACGAAGACGAGGTTCAGGAATATAAATAGAACGAGTAGCCCCGATAGCAGGCGTCGGGCTAGATAGCGGACCATCCGCGACTCCTCAATTGGCTTAACACTGCTGCCTTGTTCTGGTGTAGCGCAGCTGCCGGGGAGGCAGCAGCGGCCTGCAAACGGTTCTGGTCGCCGCCGGCAAGCCGCCATCAAGTCATGATACAAACTGTGAGTGTTTGGAGCAACATCCACACGGTCAGGTGGTGCCTGGCCATCTGGCCAGGGTGCTATCCCTTGAGCTCCGGCAGCAGGTGACAGTAGACCTGCCAGAGCTGCTCCGCCGTCGCCGCCCAGGTGAACGCCTGCGCGCGAGCCGCGCCGTGTGTGGCCAGGCGTGCGCGCAGCGCACCATCGGCCAGCAGCCGTGCCAACGCCGCGGCGATCTGCTCGACCGACTTGGGATCGACGAGCAGCGCGCCATCCTCCCCGGTGATCTCCGGCAGTGACGACACCGCGCTCGTTACGACGGGCGTGCCCGCCGCCATCGCCTCAAGCACCGGCAGCCCGAACCCCTCATACAGCGCCGGGTAGGCGAACACTTCGGTGGCTGCGTACAGTGCCGGCAGGTCGGCGTCGTCCACGAAGCCGGGGAACCGCACGCGCTCCGCCAGCCCGAGCCGTTCAACAAGCTGGTGAACCGCCTCGTACTGCCAGCCTTTGCCGCCCGCGACGACCAGCACGGCGTTCGTCTGCGACGCGACCTGTGCAAACGCCTCGACGAGCCGGGCGTGGTTCTTGCGCGGCTGCATCGTGCCGATGGTCAGCACGAGCGGCGCGTCGGGCAGGCTGTAGCGGCGGCGAACCTCGGCTAAGCGCTCCGGCAGCTGCGGCGCGGCAAAGCGCGCCGATACGCCGGGGTATACCACGCTGACCTTCTCCGGCGCGGCGTGGTATAGCTCGATAACGTCGCGCCGCGTCGCCTCCGAGTCTGTGATGACGTGGTCTGCACGCCCCACCGAGCGCGGCACGACGCGGCGCAGGTAGCCGAGCATACCGGGCATCGTCTCCGCCGGGTAGCGCTCGAAGGCGAGGTCGTGCACGGTGAGAACGGTCCGCGTGCCGGGTCGCGTCGGGGGCAGCGCGAAGTCCGTCGCGTGGAACAGGCCGAGCGGGCCTGTCCACCACTCGACAGGCACGGGCACCCTGAGCCGGTGCCACAGCCGGGCGTGTGTGCGCTCCGAGAGGCGCGAGGGCCGCAGCTCGAAGCCTGCCGGCGTATCAGGAAGCTCGACGGCGCGCCCATCCGCGACGAACAGCCGCGCTGCCACACCCGGCTGGCGCTCGGCGAGTGCTGCGACGAGCCCGCGCACGTAGCGCCCGATGCCCGCGCGCTGGTGTACGGCGGCGGTGTAGTCGATGCCGATGCGTGGCCGTTGGGTAGAGTCCACAGATGTCACAGATGGCACAGAACGATACAAGAGTCCACGGATGTCACAAAAGTTAGAGCTCACCGATGAGAGTGACTCACAACCTCACCGGTTGGCGGTGGATCGCACCCGTCCCGAGTAGTGGCAGAGCGACACATCCGCCTGCACGATTCTCGCCGGTGCCGATGACTTGTCGGTAGGGGCGCAGCATGCTGCGCCCCTACTTGGCGGCGATAGGGCTCGCCGGCGGTGAGGGCGTGTTACCCCACCGGGGCCAGACGCGCCAGCGCGCGCTGGGCCGCTGCTCGCAGGCACGGGCTCTCGCCGTGCGCCAGCGCTTCGAGCGCCGGCAGGGCTTCCGCGCTGCCCGTCTTGCCGAGCGCCTTCACGATGACGAGGCGCAGCCCGCCGTCGCCGCCGGACTCTGCCTCGTCGAGCGCCGCCAGCAGCGCCGGAGCGCCCTCCGCGTAGCCGAGCGCGCCGAGAGCATAGGCTGCCGCCCAGCGGGCGTCTGCATCGGGGTCACGGTGCAGCACCTCGCCGACCGGCGCCACCGCTGCGCGGGTGTCTGTGCCGTCGTGCGTGGCGTCCCACTGGCCAATGGCGTCGAGCGCCGCGACACGGACCGAGGCGTCGGGGTGATCGAGGTTCGAGATGAGCTGTTGGAAGCCGGTGTTCACGTAGAGACTCGCGTGGTTGGTGTGCTTTCCGGTGTGCCAGCCGCCCCGGCAACCTTCTGGTAGATCGCCCACGTTTCGCGGGCGGCGCGCTCCCACGAGAACTGCGCGGCCCGCGCGTACCCGCGCTCGCGCATCTCCTCGCGCAGGTCGGCGCTTTCGAGCAGCCGGCGCAGCGCGTCGACCATTTCTTCAACGCTCTCCGGGTCGAAAGTCAGCGCGGCGTCCCCCGCGATCTCGCCCACACTCGACGTGCGGCTGCACGCGACCGGCGCGCCGCAGGCCATCGCCTCCAGCACCGGCAGCCCGAAACCCTCGTAGACCGAGGCCAGCACGCCGGCTGTTGCCCCGGCGTACACGGCGGGCAGGTCGGCGTCGGGGATGTAGCCGGGCCGGATCACGGCGTCCTGCTGGCCGGACGTCTCGATGGCCTCGAAGAAGCTCTCCATCAGCCAGCCCGCCGCCCCCACGACGACCAGCGCCAGGTCGGGGTGGTCTCGCCGCAGAATGGCGAGCGCCTCGACCAGCCGGGCGAGGTTCTTGCGCGGCTCGATGGTGCCGACCGTCAGCAGGTAGTGCTCGGGCAGGCCGTAGCGGGCGCGGACCTGCTCGACGCGCGTCTCCGGCTGGAGCACGAAGTGCGGGGCCGCCGCCTCGTAGACCACGCTGATCTTGTCGCCGGGCGTGCCGTACGCCGCCATCAGGTCGCGCCGCGTCGACTCGCTCACCGTGATGATGTGGTCTGCCCGCCGCACGAACAGTGGCATGGTCGCGTTCAGAAACCAGTAGTTGAGCTTCTTGTGGTGCTGCGGGAACAGCCGGTAGATCAGGTCGTGCACGGTGAGCACAGCAGGCACACGGCGCAGCGGCATGAGCAGGTGCTCGGTCGCGTGAAATATCTTCGGCGCGGGCAGCATCCGGTCCCACCCGGCGCGGGTCAGCTGGCCAACCCAGACCGCCATGCGCCAGGGTTTGTACCCGGCCCGCACGCCGGTACGGGGCAGCTTCGCAAGCTCGTCGGGCCACCGGGCGTCTGCGGTCAGGTTGGCGAAGAGGTGGACCTCGCCGGGGTGCTGGCGGGCCACTTCGGCTGCCAGCGATGCCGCGTAGCGGCCCAGCCCGGCTTTGCCGTTCACGGCAGGCGAGACGTCAATCGTTGCGCGCATGGCGGAAGTGTAGCTCAAACCACCGCCCGGCGCGAAAGGCGCGACGATCTGGTATGCGCTGTGTTATACTCGGTGGCAACCCGGCATGATGCCGACTTGAACCGTGGATGAGGACGCATGGCAGGACAGAACGACCCGGAGCGGCGCTACCCGCCGCTGCACCGCAAGTTGTATCGTATCGTGGCGGGGATTATCGTCTTCCTTGTACGCACGCTCGCCAGGCTTCACGTTGAGGGTGAGGACATCGTGCCGCAGACAGGGCCGGTGATCCTCGTCACCAACCACCTGCACCACCTCGACGTTGCGGCGGGGGCCATCATCCCGCGCCCGTCGTGGGTGCTGGCGGCGGAGAAGTACGAGAATCACGTTTTCGCCCCGATTTTGCGCGTGGCGGGCGCGATCTTCATCAACCGGGGCGAGGCGGACCGCAGCGCGCTCAAGCAGGCGCTCAACGTGCTCGAAGATGGGCACAGCCTCGCCATCGCCGTGGAGGGGACGCGCAGCCACACCGGCGCGCTCGCGGAAGGCAAGCTCGGTACGGCGTACCTGGCGACTCGCTCCGGCGCGCCGATCATCCCCATCGTCATCTGGGGCACGGAGAACATCATCCCCTCGTGGTGGAAGCTGCGCCGCGCGGACGTGTACGTGCGCTTCGGGCAGCCGCTTCAGTTCCCGCAGGGCCGGGCCCGTACCGCTGAGCTGGAGGCCTACACCGAGCAGATCATGATCGCGCTGGCAAAGATGCTGCCGGAGAGCTACCGGGGCATCTACGAAGACCACCCCGAGGTCACGGGCGAACCCGTCGGCGACCCCTCACACGCGTAAGTGCGGCCATCGCCCGGCTTCGTAATTGGCTGCTGGCCACCCTGATTGAATTCCGCCCAGGCCGATTGTTCTCACGCGGCACCACCGTAGGGGTGGGTTTCAGACCCGCCCCGTGCCGCTCCCGGAGCGGAGCTCCGGCCCGCCCGCGGCGGGCTAGCCCGTAGGGGCTTCGCGGTCGCGCAGCGACCGGGTCGCAAGCGACCTTGTAGCCCGGCAACTTATTGCCGGGCAGACTGAAACCCCGCCCGGCGGGGTTTTCGTTTGCCATGCCGCGGCGATGCCTGTGCTATACTGGCTTCAGGGCAGGGTGCCTTTAACTCATCGTGCTTCGGGGAGCGCGCAGCAAGAGGAGGCCGCATGGCGACCACGACGATCCTGCACGAGTACGAGGCCTGGCTGGCTGCCCGCCGGGATCGCGGCGAGATCAGCCAGGACACCTACGCCACTTATCTCCGCGAGTCCAGCCGGGTCTTTGAGGTGCTGCTGCGGCATCTGCCCTCGACCGTCATTGAGGCGTACATGGAAGCGGAGGGCTACCAGGGCTACTACACGCACATCGTCATGGCGCTGCGCAGCATGGCGCGGGAGCGCGGGCAGATCGCCTTCCGCACGCCCGACGACGCGCAGCCGCGCCTGCCCGGCGTGTGAGGTTCTCAGTCCGCGGTGCCGGATTGGGCGGCGAGGAACGTCTCTGCCGGGAGCGTAAAGGTGAAGCGGCTGCCGCCGCCGGGCCGCTCCTCAGCCCAGATGCGCCCGCCGTGCGCCTCCACCGCCAGCCGGCAGAAGGTCAGGCCAAGCCCTGAGCCTTTGACTCCGCGTTTTCGTCGGGCCGGGTCTCCCTGGAAGAACCGGTCGAAGATCCGTTCGTGCAGTTCGGGCGGAATGCCGCTTCCCGAGTCCTCGATCATGACGATCAGATCGGTGTCGCGACGTGTGAGCCGGATAGCCACCTCGCCGTCAGCCGGCGTATAGCGCAGGGCGTTGTCCAACAGGTTGAGGAAGACGCGCCGCAGCTTGTCCGGGTCGGCATGGACCGGCGGCAGGTCGGGTGCCTCCTCGACTGTCACCACGATGCCAGCCTCCGCCGCGGTGCCGGAGAGCATATCGAGCGCCTGAGCAGCAACATCCCCCAGCCGGATCTCTTCGCAGTCGAGCGACATCTCGCCCGCCTCGAGCTTGCTGATCTCCAGTATTTGCTCGATCAGGCGCAGCAGGGTATTGGCGCTCGTCAGTGCCGCCTGGACGCTGGCTTCGATCAGATCGCGGCTCGACCCTGAGTCAAGGTAGCTGGCTTCTTCCAGCGCGAGATGCAGGCCGGTGATCACGCCTGCGAGCGGGCTGCGAAGGTCGTGCACCAGCATGTTTGACATCTCCTGCCGGTAGCTTTCCATCTCCGCTTCGCGCGTGGTGTCGCGCAGGATGACCAGCCGCCCGATCATGTCGCCCTCGTGGTTGATGACCGGGATCGAGGTCTCGTCAAGCTGCCGCGCAGCCGGCATGTGGATCCGGTAGCGGCGGTGTGTGACGGCCCTGGGGTCCTTCCTGATCTGCCGTGCCAGCTCAATCGCCTCGGCGGGCAGCATCGCGTCGTCGCCCTGAAAGTGAGCGCGCAGGTGTTTCAGCAGGGTGGGGAAGCGCTTGCCGACGCACTCGCCGAATTTGAGCTCGAACAGCTCCTCCACCCGGGGGTTGACCAGTACCAGCCGCCCGTCCATGTCGAACATGAGGATACCATCGTGGATGCTGTTCAGAATGGCCTGCAGGCGGTCGCGCCCGATGCGCGTCGCCTCTGCAAGCCGGGCGTTGGCGATGGCGACCGCTGCCTGCGAGGCAAGCAGATCCAGGTAATGCAGCAGGTCCTCGTTGACCACGCCGCGCTGCTCGAAGGCGATGTTGAACACGCCCAGCACTTCGTCGCCGCGCTTAAGCGGCATGGACAGCATCGTCTCAAGCGGCGCCCAGGCAGGATCGTGGATCACATCCCCGAACAGAGGATGGTTGGCCGGGTCAGAGATGATCTGCGCCTCGCCGGTTCGTGCGACGGTGTACGTGACACCATCCCTGCGAGGTTTCGCAAACTCCACGTCGATCTGCCCGTTGGCCCACAGGCTGGTGCCGAACGTCAGCTCCTCGCGCTCCTGGTCATACAGGTAGATGTGTACATCCTTCGCCTGCGACTTCGCCAGTGCCTGGTGCGCGATGACACGCAGCAGGTGGCTCAGGTTGGTGGAGGAGAGCAGGTCGACGGCAATCGCCCGGAGCGTCTGGAACTCCTCGGCACGCTGCTGTACGGCCTCAAAGAGCTGGGCGTTCTGAATGGCGATGGCGGCGTGCTCGGCGAGGTTGCTGACGAAGCGCGCCTGCTCCTGGTCGAAGGCGGCGAGGTCGAAGCTCTCCAGGTTGAGGACTCCGAGCCGGTGTTCGTCGAGAATGATCGGCACCGCCAGCTCGGATCGAACCTCGGGAACCGTCGCGACGTAGTCCGGGTCCCGCGAGGTGTCGTCGACGAGCACGGCTTTCCCGAGGCGCAGCGCCCGCCCCACGATGCCCCAGTCCGCCGGCCAGGTGGTGCTCAGCGACTGTGCGCGCGACTGCCCCTGGCGTACTGCCGTTTCCAGCAGGCCGCTGCCTTCGTCCAGCAGCAGCAGTTCGCCGATCTCCGCGTTGGTCGCCAGGAGCGCCGCGGAGACAACCTGCTCGATCACCGTCTGGAGGTCAAGCCGGCGCGCCATCCGCTGCGAGATGGTTTCCAGCGCCGCCATTTCCTCGACCCGGCGGCTGAGCGCCACGTCGGTCAGCTCGAACAGCCGCGCGTTCTGGATGGCAACGGTCGCCTGGTCGGCGAGGGCTCGGGCGAGCCGCATCGTTTCGGTCTGGAAGGGCAGGTTCGACTGGCGGCGGCCTATCACGATCAGCCCGAACAGTTCGTCGTGCAGCACGAGCGGCAGCGCCAGGCCGGCTTCGAGGCCGAAGTAGCCCGTCAGGTCGGCCAGCGAGCCGGGGCTGCACTCGCCGGTGGCCTGCAGGTCGATCACGTCGGAGTCGCACTCGCCCTCGCGCACCTGGTTGAGCTCTGCGGTGGCAAGCTGGAGGCTGCCGGCAGGGTGCTCGACGATCGTCCCGTCAGAGGCCTCTATCCACAGCTCGCCGAGCAGCTGCCGCCGGCTGTCGTCGATGAGCAGGACGGCGGTGGTGTCAGCGTTTAGCCCCTCGATCATCGACCGCGCAACGGTCCTCAGCACGTGGTCGAGCGCTAGGGTCGCGTTCACCGTGCGGGACGTCTCGTGCAGGATCTCTAGCTGGCGGCGTCGAGCGTTCGTGGCGGCGAAGAGGCGCGCGTTTTCCACGGCGACCGCGACCTGCCCCGCGAGCGTCTGCAGCAGCTCGACCTGGCGCGTCTCGAACTGGCGCGGGGATTCGTAGTAAACCGCCAGCGTGCCGATCACGCGCTCGCCCACGCGCAGCGGCGCTTCGAGCACGCTCGTGACGCCTTCCTCGCGGAACAGGTCCGCGTGCGCCTCGAAGCGCGGCTCTGCCAGCAGATCCTCGATGATCGCGATCTGGCCGCTTCGCATCACCACGGTCCGCGGGTCGGCGGCAATGCTCAGGCCGGTCGTCATCTCCTGGTAGTGGTGGCTGAGCCCCTTGCTGCCTGCCAGCCGGTACGTGCTGCCCTCCTCGTTGGCGAGGAAGACCGCCGATTTCTGAGCGGCCATCACGTCGACGACGACCCGGCAGATCGACTCGATCACCGTGTCGAGGTCGAGGCTGGCGCTGACCAGCGCCGAGACGGTGTGCAGCGAGGTCAGCTCGTGCGCCTGGCGACGGCTCTGCTCGTAGAGCCGCGCGTTCTGCAGCGCGACGGCAGCGGACGACGCCACGATCTCCAGCAGGCGCACGTCGTCCTGGTGGTAGGCATACTCCTGCTGGAAGTTGCGCAGGCCCAGCACGCCGATCACCTCGTCGTCGGCGATAATAGGGACGGCGACGAAGCTCTTGCCCGGCGAGCGCACCGGTTCGAGGTCGAGGTCCAGGTCGCCCTTGCGATAGGGGCGGTGGAGCAGCAGCGGGCGTCGGGTGCGGACGACGTACTCGGACAGGCTGTTGTGCGCGTCGAGAATACCCCACTGGAGCCGTTCACCCTCTTCAAAGGCCAGCACAAAGTTGAGCTTGTGCCCTTCCTCCTCCAGCAGCGCCAGGTAGAAGCTTGAGGCGTCCAGCCGCCGGTCGATCTCGGCGTGGATGGCTTCGGCCAGATCGTTAAGATCCAGGTTGGCGTTGAGGGCCTGCCCGATGCTGTTCAGGATGCGCAGGTCGGCGACACGCGCCGCCAGGTTGAGCTGTGTCCGCGTGATGCCGTAGACGACGATGGCGATCAGCGTGTAGAAGATCAGCCCCCCGTAGCTTTGCGACGGGGGCCCGGCATAGCGAGACGCAAACTCGGGGCTGAAGACGAGCGCGATGAACAACCCGTTGACGGCATAGGCGACCCCGTAGCGCACCCAGTAGGCGTGCGTCTGCATGCCGTTCAGCTTCAGCCACAGAGAGTTGAACGCGAAGGTAAATACGAAGTAGACCGTGACGAGCAGGCTGTACGTCAGGTACGCGGAAGTCTCCACCGGCCCTTGCACGATGGCGCCGCCCAGCCGCTCGTAGAGCCAGCCCGCGGGCAGCAGGCTCAGCGTGATGCTCGCGCTCTGCCACAGGAACTCGAAGATGACCCGATCCCGGTGCTGCCGCAGCCGGGGCAGGGCCGTCATGACGAGTATCGCAGCAGGGATAGCGATGACGGCAGTCAGCGGTGCGACGATTAGCGCCTGACGGTAGCCGGTCAGCAGCGTGGCGACGATCAGGCTGGCGTTGACCAGGCCGGTGTAGACGCCGCCGGGCAGCCTGATGCTCAGCACAATCGCGATGACGTGGATGAGCAGCAGGAATGTCAGTGCTGGGAATGCGCTTTCTGTCGGGAGCGGGTTCAGAGTGGCGGCCAGGATCGCCGCAGTGGCCCAGAGCCCGGCTGATAGCCAGCGCTGGAGGGCAGTGAGCCGGTTGCGACCCCTCGGAGTCAGCGGGCCGGATAGCGACTTGAACGGTTCAGAGCTGCCGCTCATCGGATCAGCCTGAGGCATCCTGATACTTGTGCCGGCGGTGTTCGTTCACTGGCTGGCTGCGATGGCGGTCAGCCCGAAGCGCCAGTGTGGAGCGTGACGCGCCCGGGGCATCGCCATGAGGTGGTGCGCCTGCTGTTCTTCCACCCGGTAGAGCGCGTTGAGTCTAGCATAGATCGGGGATGCTCACAATGGAGTGATACCCTCCATTCAGGCTGCAGGCCCGTCGGGGCGGCATGCCGTGATACTGCAACCTGCCTGCCGCCGGGGGCATCTCAATATGGGGTGAGCAGGTATAATCCTGGCGTCACAGTCCGTCCAGAAGAGAGAGACGCCGTGCGACGCCATCTACTGCTCTACCTGTGGGTGATTGCCCTGTACGTCGTGACTGCGGTCACGACGCTGGTCGACGTGCTGCCCGTGCCGCCGCAGCTCCTGGAGGTGCGGAACATCGCGGTGCACTTCTCGGCGTATGCTGTGCTGGGCGCGCTGCTCGCCTGGGCGGTTGGTGGGTCCGGCCAGCGCTTCGACCGCCGCGAGTGGGCCGTGCTCCTTCTGACCGCGCTGCTGCTTGGCCTGGGGCAGGAAGTGCTTCAGACTGTGCTCCGGAATCGGGCATATCCGCTGAACAGCCTGCTCGACCTGGCCGTTGACGTGAGCGGGGCGGCGGCGGGTCTGTGGCTCGTAACCCGCGCCCGGCGGGGCAGCATGGCCGCCGGTGCGTCATCCGGTCTTATACGTATCGCAGAAAGGAAGCAAGATGAGTGACAGGCAGGAAGTCCGCGTGGTACTCGATGAGGGGATGCACTTTGTCGGTACGGCTTACCCGCCCGAGGAGAGCGTCGCCGTGCACATGGATGCCAAAGCCGAGGTAGGCGGGCAGGCGCTGGGCGCGCGCCCGCAGTCGCTGCTGCTGGTGAGCCTCGCGGGCTGCACGGGCATGGACGTGATCAGCATTCTGCGCAAGAAGCGGCAGGATGTGACGGGCTTCGAGGTCCGTGTCTCGGCGGAGCGCGCGGACGACCATCCGCGCGTCTATACCCACATCTGGCTCAACTACGTAGTCACCGGGCGCAGCGTTGATCCGGCTGCCGTGGAGCGCTCTATCGAACTCTCGATGGAACGCTACTGCCCGGTTGCCGCGCTGCTCAAGCCGGTGGTGCCCATCGAAACTGCCTACGAGATCGTCGAGGCGGAGTAGTATCATCCCGGCACCAGCAGGGGCGGGGGCCGGCGGCGGGGGGCGGCCCCCCCCAAAAGCACCCCGCGGG
>CAZDLX010000042.1:16411-23453 GCA_964506005.1 uncultured Anaerolineae bacterium
GTTTTGTTCCAGCCGGGCACCTGCTGGGGCGCGGCACGCATGCGTGCCGCGCCCCTGCCATATTCCACAGGCGTCTCAATTAACCAAGCGGCTCGTCGGGCTCGTCCCGCTCGCCGTAGACCTGCGCGCCGCCCTCCTGCCAGCCCGAGGAAGCGGGCGGCTCGGGTGGGGTGGGTTCCTGCCAGGACGACGCGGGCGGCTCGGAAGGCCGGTCCCACGACGACGGCGCGGGGGGCGGCGGCGGGGCCGACTCGTACGCCGGCGCGACGGGCCCACGGCCCTGCTGCGTGGCGCCGTAGATCGCGCCGCCGATGGCGCCCAGGATCGCGCCGATGAACAGCGCCATGCAGATGCCGATCAGCGCGCTGGCGATCCCGAAGCCGGTGCCGGTGTAGAGCTCCAGCATCTCCGGCGGGACTTCCATGCCCTGAGCTTCAAGCTGGGCCAGCGCCTCCGCCATAGCCGCCTCAGACGTGAACAGAAGCGAGACGATTGAGCTGATGATGCCCTGCACGATACCGGCAATCGCCGCCGCCAGCGCACCGCCGAGCGCCAGCGGACCGGCGCTGATCAGCGCGCCGTTCTGCTTGGCGAACACGCCATACAGCGCGCCGATGCCCAGGTAGCTCAGCCACAGCACGCAGCAGCAGGCAATACCTACCAGGGGGATCTGGCTCAGCAGGGTCAGCACGAGCACGGCTGCCGCGCCGATGCCAGCCGCCTTAAACAAGGCATTGTTGTCAAGGTTCATGCTTCTTCTCCTTCTGACAGGGGGTTACCGGTTCAAGGGATCGCACAGGACTATGAGTTGATACTATTCCTGAACCCTGAATACGGCAAGCGGGTGCGCGTGTCGCCGCGCCTGAGAACTTGGCCCACATAACAGGTAATTCTTGCTTCATCTGCAGCAGCGCCGTATAATGCGGACTTTCGTTTAGTTAACATGATAACTATTTTGTACCAATTGGCTGTGTGGTCGCCTCCAGCTATCGACTGGGACGGCGCAAATGAAGGCAGGTGAGCGCCGGTGGCTGAAATCAGACACATCTGGATGCACGCGCACCGGATGATCCGCTCGGCCAGGCAGATCATCAACGAGAATCTGCAGCCGCTGAATCTCAGCAGCGCCGAGGGGAACATTCTGCTCCATCTGCTGACACAGGGCGAGGAGATGGGCCAGGAGCAGCTAGTCGAGCAGCTCGACATCAGCAAGCCCGGTGTGTCGCGCGCCGTCCGGTCGCTGGAGGCAAAGGGCTACGTCACCCGGCACCGGGACCCGCGTGACAAGCGCGCAAACCTCGTTCGGCTGACCGGCAAAGCCCTGGAGATCGGGCCGGCGGTTGAGCAGGCCTACAACGACGTATATACGCAGGCGATGCGAGGCATCAGCCAGGAAGAACTGGATGACTTTCTCAAGCTGTTTGGACGCATCGCAGAGAATCTTGCATCCGCACACGAAGAAATGGAGGGCTAGCGGCCAGCTATGCTGCGCGACTTTCTGACGGGCTTCGGCCTACTCATCGTCTACTACGTGGCCACGGGGCTGCCGCCAATACTGCTCAGATTGCTCGGCAAGGTGCCGTTTGAAGTCACACGGAAGATGTACCACTTCGTATTGACGCTGTCGATCTTCCCGCTGCTGAGGGTGTTCAGCGCGTGGTATTTGGCGGCGGCTGCTCCGCTGGTGCTGGCGCTGATCCTGTACCCGGTGCTGGCCCTGCTGGAACGCTCGTCGTTCTACGCACGGATTGCGGTCGAGCGCAAAGGCGGGGAGTTCAAGACGAGTCTCATCTTCGCCCAGCTGGTGATAGCAGCGTTGATCCTCATCTTCTGGGGGCTGCTGGGGGCGCAGTGGCGGTACGTTGCCGTCGTAGCGATGATGGTCTGGGGCTTCGGCGATGCCGCCGCCGCACTGGTCGGCAAGGCATTCGGCCGCCGCCGGATCTTACACCGGTGGATCGAGGGGACGAAAACGCTGGAGGGCACCCTGGCGATGTTCGTTTTCGCCGGGCTGGCTGCCTTCCTGACGCTGCTGCTCTACGCCGGGCTGCCCTGGACGGTGAGTCTCATCGCCGCGCTGTGTGTTGCACCGGTCTCTGCTGCCGTCGAACTCTTCTCCCACCGCGGAACAGACACGCTGACCGTGCCGCTCTCGGCGGCGTTCGTGATCCTGCCGCTCATGGCGTTCGCTTCTCTGGTAGGGCTGTAACATGACGAGCCTCACTCAAGAGCAGGCGGCCAGCCGCGAAAGAACTCTGCTGATAGCGCTGCTCGTCAGCGTGCCGGGCCCTCTGCTGACCGGAATTGCTGCCGCCACAAGCCTGTCCACGACGCAGGTTGCCGACTTCGTCAGGCGGAGCGCGGAGCTGGTCGCGTTGTTCCTGTCCTGGTGGGTCTTCCGCCAGCTTCAGCGGAACGCAGCACTGCAGGAGGCGGAACAGACGCGACTGGAGCGTGCCGCAGGGCTAAGCGTCGCCGGGGCGATGGCCTTTTCCGGTGCTGTCATGATCATTCTCGCCCTGTCGAGGCTGTCCGCCTTCGAGCCGGGCGGCAACGTCATACCGGGCCTCACCATCGCGTCACTCGGCGTTGTGGCGAATGGGCTGTTCTGGCGACGTTACGCTAACCTGACGCGCGAGCAGTACAGCCCGGTGATCGCAGCCCAGCAGCACCTGTACCGCGCCAAGGCCAGTGTGGACCTCACGGTCGTCATCGCTCTGGCCGCGGTTGCCATCGCCCCGGCTCACCCAGCGACGCCCTACATCGACATCCTGGGGTCCCTGGCCGTAGCTGGCTACCTGCTCTGGTCCGGGCTGCGGACTGCGCAGCCCCAGCTTGCTGCTCCCCGCTGACCGGCTGTCTCCTTTTTGAGCCGTTGGTTGCTGCTGAACCTCCGCCTGAGAATGGAATTCTCAGGCTACATGAAGATGCGTCGCCTGAAGGCGACCTGCCAGTTGGCCGCACGGCTCTCCCGGCCGGCTTCAGCCGGCGCATCACCCGTTAGCCTGACGCTTGAGCGTCAGGCGTGAGCAGGCCTCTCGCTAGCCTAATACTGGACAAGCCTCGAATTCTCGGGCTACGCAGAATGGTCCTCTGAGGCCCCTTTCTGCCAGTGCCCGGAGATTGATCCACCGCCAGGCTCTTCCTCCCGCAGCTATACGAGAATGCTCCACCCCACGCCGCGCAACACCTCCACGCTGGCGGGGTTATCCCTGATACGGGTGGGTTGCCCGTGACGGGAGAACCGGGTGTACAATAGACGGTACACAGCTCCCTGGCTCGCCCACCCGGACGGGCTCCAGCCCCGGTGAAGGAAGACCATGATCAAGATCGTCACCGATGCCAACGTCAACCTGCCGCGCGAGCTGGTGGACCGTTTCGACATCACCCTGGTGCCGGCATACATCATTTTTGGCGATGACCAGATCCCCGAAACCGAGATCACGACTCAGGGGGTTATCCAGCGCCTGACCGATGGCGCGGAGTTCCCGAAGACCAGCCAGCCCGCCCCGAATGACTTCGTGGCGGTGTACTGCCGCCTGCTGGACGACAACCCCGGCACGACGATCCTGTCGCTGCACATCACCGGGGCAGGCAGCGGGACGGTCGAGTCGGCCCGTCGCGCCGCATCCGAGGTGGCCGAGCGCTACCCCGGGGCGTCGATCTACGTATTCGATACGCGCGCCTTTGCCATCGGGCAGGCGCTGATGGTCCGCGAAGCCGCGATCATGGCTCAGCTCGGCGAAGCGGTGGAAACCATCCTGGCACGGCTCCAGGACATGCGCGAGCGCGTGCGGACGTACTTTGTACTCGACACGCTGGATTATGTGTACCGGGGCGGGCGTATTGGCAGGGCGGCGCACCTGCTGGGTTCGCTGTTGAACATCAAGCCGGTGCTGACGGTGCGTGACGGCGTGATGGAGTCCTACGCGCGGTTTCGCACGCAGAACCAGGCGTTCGACGCGCTGTACCGGCTCGTGCTCAAGGCAGGGGAGAACGTGCGCGGTCTGCGGGTCGCGATTGGGTACGTGGTGCACGACAGCGCGGCGTATTCGATGGCCGAGCGGCTGAAGGCGTCGCTCGACCTGGACGAGTTGATGGTCACTGAGATTGGGTCGGCGCTTGCCGCCTTTACCGGCCCCGGCGCGCTCGGAATCTCGTGGTACGCGCCGGCCACACCTGCAACGGAAGAGAGAGTAACTGGATGATCAGGATCGTAACGGATACCACGGCTGGAATATCCCAGGAGACGCTCGACGAGTACGGCATCCCGATGGTGCCGCAGTACGTCCATTTCGGAGATGAAGCCCTGCGGGACGTGTACGATATCAGCATCCCGGAGTTCTACCGTCGACAGGCGGCATCACGCGAGCTGCCGAAGACGAGCGCGCCGTCCGTCGGGGAGTTTGTGACGGTCTTCGAGGATATCCTCGGCGAAGAGCCGGATGCGACGATCCTGTGCATCCATCCCAGCGCGGAGGTCAGCGGCACGATCCGCTCCGCCCGGCCTGCGGCGGCCCAGCTTGCCGAAGCCTACCCGGCGGCGGACATCCGCATCTTCGACACGCGCTCCGTCTCGCTGGGCACCGGGATACCGGTGCTTGAGGCGGCTCGCATGGCTCGCGCTGGCCGGTCTGCCGGCGAGATCATGGCGCGGTTGGAGTACATCCGCGACAACATGAACATCTACTTCGTCGTCGGCTCGCTCGACTACCTTGTTAGAGGCGGGCGCATCGGGCGGGCGTCACATCTCGTCGGGACGCTGCTCGACATCAAGCCGATCCTTCGCCTGGAAGATGGCATGGTCGAGAGCTTCGCCAAGGCGCGCACGCGCAAGCGGGCGCTTGCCGACCTCCGCGCCATTGCCGTTGAGGGGGCGCAGGGGAAGCCCGGCCTGCACCTGGGTGTGGCCCACGCCGTGTGCGAGGACGAGGCGCGCGAGATGGCGGACTCGCTCTGCGAGGTGCTTAACCCCACCGAGTTCCTGTTCTGCGAGCTCGGCCCGTCTATCGGCGTGCACGCCGGGCCGCAGTCGCTCGCCGTCGCGTGGGTGTCGCTGCCAGACGGCGCGTAGCACTGTCGCGCGCTTACAGCCGCATTCGTTGAATGGGCCGCCCTCAACCGGGCGGCCTTTTTTCTTTACCTATTCCATTTTGCCGCGATGCTCATATAATCATATTCACGGTTGGATTTATCCCAAATAGACTGAACTGGAACTGTGATGCGTCGCACGTACGGCTGGCCCATCCTGGTGTTAACGTTGATCCTTGTGCTGGCTGGCTGCCGGGCACAGCCCACTGCCGAGCCAGTCGTCACCGGGGAGGCGCCCACGCGGGCTGCTCCCACCGCGCGCCCGACCTCTCCGCCGGAGCCTTCGCCCACCGCCGAGCCGCCGACGCCCGAACCCTCCCCCACAGCCACAGCAGCGCCCACCGAGGACAGCGCAGCCGAGTCCGGCGACGCCGGCAGCTCCGCCGAGACCCCCGTGCCTGAGGAAGAAGCAGCCGGGCCGGAGGTTATCGTCGCCCGTTACGACCCTGCCGTGCTGGAACTCGTCGCCGCCATTAACGAGTGGCGGCTTCAGGAGGGGCGGTGGCCGCTGCGCCTCAACGATACGCTGAACCGGATGGCGTACGATCAGGCCGCTTACGTGCTGTCGCAGCCCACCATCCCATTCGGCGCGGCCATCCACCTCAATGCCGAGGGCGAGCACGAGCGCCTGCGCGCGCTGCATTACGGCTGGCCCCACTACCGCACCGCCGAACAGACGGCTGTCGGCGAGATCGCCGCTGCCCAGGGCACGCTCAACGCCGCGCTCGTGTTCTGGAACGGCTCGGATATCCACCACCGCATCGCCATGAGCGATGCCTTTCGCGAGATCGGGGCGGCGGTGCTGCCTTATGCCGGCGGTAACCTGTACGTTGTGACGTTCGGCGCGCGCCCGGGGGTGCTCCCCGCACTGCTGGACACCGACACGAACACCGTCTACCTGACCTCCGAGCGCTACCGCTGGGCGGCAACCGGCGATTGGATGCAGGCGGTGACGCGCATGCAGCTCGTCGGCGGCGAGATCGTGGAAGAAGCACCGGCGGAAGGCTGGCTGCCCTGGGTGCTCACCCTCAGCCCGCCGGAGCAGACACGGCCGCCGCTGTTCGTCGCGCTGTCTGACGGCCTGCGCAGCCTGATCGTCGAGGCGGTGGCTGGCGCGAACAAACTCTGGCCGCCGGAGGGCGCGCAGGCGGTCGCCGCCGCGGGCGACGGAGCGGAGGAGGATGACTCCGCGCCGCCCTCACCGGGGGTCACGCAGACCCCGCTGCCGACTCCGGCGGCTGCGGTGCCATCCACACCCGACGTGCTGATCGCGTATGACGAGAACTCGCTGGCGCTGATCAACGTCAGCGAGGAGCGACAGGACCTCTCGGGGCTTGTCCTGGCGGGGCAGGGCGATCCGTTCCCGGTCACGCGCTGGCAGACCCAGTGGCTGGGCTCACCGCTCAACTCATTCCCCAGCGGGCAGTGCCTACAGGTGTGGCATTTCAGCGTAGGCGACCCCGGCGCGCCCGAGGGCTGCACCATCCGCAGCTCGGTCATCTACGTTGCGGCCGAGGCGCGCTTCTGGCTCGACGGTGACTTTGAGGTTCGCCGTAACGGCCAGGCCCTGGCGACATGCAGCGGCGGCACCGGCTTCTGTGAGGTAACGCTGCCGTAGCTCCGCGACAGGTGAGTATATTTGCCACCCCTACACGGGGTGGCTTTTTTGTGCCACAATCGAGAAACCGATGCGGTTCACAAGACCCGTTGATCGGGTATGAAATTGGCAGCACGGATTCGCTACAATCAGTTGATTTTGTCTTCACCATGGTATGTGTATCACCTTCAATGTCTGGAGAAGGGGCTATGGCACTAACTGAAGAGCAGAAACGAGAGGCGTACCGGACGATGTACCTCATCCGGCGCTTCGAGGAGAAGTCCGCGGAACTTTACGCGGCAGGCGACATTGGCGGCTTCCTGCACCTGTACATCGGGCAGGAGGCGATTGCCG
>CAZDLX010000043.1:0-22585 GCA_964506005.1 uncultured Anaerolineae bacterium
CACACGGGCAGCGGCGTGCCCCAGTAGCGCTCGCGCCCCAGTGCCCAGTCGACGTTGTTCTCCAGCCAGTTGCCGAAGCGCCCCTCCTTGATGTGCTCCGGCACCCAGTTGATCTGCTGGTTCAGCGCGACGAGCTCGTCCTTCTTCTCCGTCGTGCGGATATACCACGTCGGGCGGGCGTAGTACAGCAGCGGCGTGTCGCAGCGCCAGCAGAACGGGTAGGTGTGGTAGTACGTGCCGTGCCGGAACATCAGGCCGCGCGCTTCCAGCGCCTCGATGATCTGCGGGTCGGCAGCCTTGACCCACACGCCCGCCCAGGGCTCGACGGCGTCGATGAACTCGCCGCGCGGGTTGACGGTCTGCAGGATCGGCAGGTTGAAGCGGCGGCCCATCTCCATGTCGTCCGCGCCGAAGGCCGGGGCCATGTGGACGATGCCGGTGCCCTCCTCCGTGCTGACGAAATCGCCGGGAACCACGTAGGCGTAGTCCTGCTCGACGGGCAGGAAGTTGAACAGCGGTTCGTAGTGCTTGCCGAGCAGCGCCTCGCCCTTCATGCGCTCGACGACCTCGTACTCGCCGCGCCGCTCGCCGAGGGCGTACTCCAGCAGGCTCTCGGCGAGGATCAGGACTTCCTGCTCGCCCTGCTCGTTCCGGCCCGCCACGCGCACGTAGTCCACGTCCGGCCCGACGGCCAGCGCGACGTTGCCGGGCAGCGTCCAGGGCGTCGTCGTCCAGACGAGGAAGTACGCCGGGGCGCCGCCATTTTCGCCTTCCACGCGGAAGCGCACGAAGATCGACGGGTCGGGCGTGTCGTCCTTGTAGCCGAGGTTAACCTCATGGCTGGAGAGCGGCGTGCCGCAGCGCGGGCAGTACGGCACCACCTTGAAACCCTTGTACAGCAGGTTCCGCTTCCAGAACTCGCTGAGGATCCACCAGACCGACTCGATGTACTCGTTCTTGAAGGTGACGTAGGCATCTTCGAGGTCCACCCAGTAGGCGATGCGCTCGGTGAGCTGCTCCCACTCCTCGATGTAGCGGAAGACGCTCTCGCGGCACTTCTGGTTGAACTCCGCGATGCCGTACTCCTCGATCTGCGATTTCTGCGTGAAGCCGAGCTGCTTCTCGACCTCGATCTCGACGGGCAGACCGTGCGTGTCCCACCCGCCCTTGCGCAGCACGTAATAGCCGCGCATCGTCTTGTAGCGCGGGAACATGTCTTTGAAGGCGCGGGCTAGGACGTGATGCGTGCCGGGCCGCCCGTTGGCGGTCGGCGGGCCCTCGTGGAATACGTAGCGTGGCCCGCCCTCACGCTCGCGCATCGTGCGGTGGAAAATGTCGCGCGCGCGCCAGAAGTCAAGCTGGTCCTTCTCAACTTGCTGAACGTCTACTCGCGGTGATACCGGTTCAAACATCGTGTCTCCCATCCATTCAGTGCAAGCTTACAGGGTTCGTATTTAACGACGTGCGAAGTGAAGCCCTGCACACCGAATGGATCGAGGCGCGACGAGCCGCAGCGCCATACCATCACCCCCCTCTAACCGTGCCATCAACGATCACGCACCTTTCCACTCACTATACGGCGAGCCGGCTCCCCGCCGGCTGCGCTCACGAAAATCTGCTATTGTGAATGCTGCTGTCTTGCAGCGTACGGTCAGGGCTGCGCCTGGTACTCGTCCAGCACGAAGTCGTAACCCCGCGCCGGGAACTGCCAGCGCAGCGGGATACCCCGGCTGTCGTACCAGGCCTCTGCCTCGACGCCGTCCTCAAACCGCACGCGGTAGTGCTGCGCTCCGGCGAACGCGCCCGCCGGCACGACGCACAGCGTGGGCGGCAGCGGCTGGACCTCGAAGCGCAGCGCGCGGCCATGCAGCACCTGGCTCTTCTCCACCCACAGGTCGGGGCTGAAGAGCGGCACCATCTGGCTGTAGCCCTCGACGCCCTCATAGCCTCGCCACACGTAATCCTGCGAGATCATCGTGTGGTAGTCCACCACGTAGCCGGTCGCAATGTCGACCGTCTCCACGCAGCGCTGCTCGCCTTCGGCTGTCCGCGCGACCTGCACGCTGGCTTCGTCGAACGTGTACTGTGCGACAGCCTTGACGTCTTCGTGCTCAAAGCGCAGCCGCAGCACGGCGGGTCTGCCGTCCTCACGCCGCAGCAGATGGGTAATCAAGCTGGCCCCGCTCGATTCCCGCCCGTCCAGATCGGCGCGCACGAACTCGTCGCCGTTGGGCAGCCGGGTAATCTGCCAGGATTCAAGGTCCCCGGTGGGCTCGCCATCGATCAGATAGCGGTAGCGCCCCCGGCTCACCAACTTCTCTTCAGGGCGGATGGGGTGCAGAACGCGCACTTTAGGGCTCCACTTCCAGGTAGATTCTTTTGTTAATTCTACCCTTGCTTTTGTAATCCACCACTCGCAGCCGCCCCACTTCCGACGTGTTGCGCACGTGGGTCCCGCCATCCGCCTGCAGGTCCAGCCCTTCGATCTCGACGATGCGCACCTCGCGTATCGCCTCAGGCAGCAGGTTAATCTTGGTGCGGATCAGGTCGGGAATCTCGAAAGCCTCCTCGCGGGGCAGGATCGCCCAGCGCACATCCCGGGCGTTCTCGACCTCGCGGTTGACCTTCTCCTCGATCTCCTGCACCAGCTCCTGCCGCATCGTCTCAAACTCAAAATCCATGCGGCCCGCCAGTGGCTCCATGTTGCCGCCGGTGACGGGCGCGCCGTAGTCGCGCCAGATGACGCCGCACAGGATGTGCATCGCCGTGTGGGTGCGCATCAGCCGGTAGCGGTGCTCCCAGTCGAGGCTGCCGCTCACCGGCTGGCCTGCCTGCGGCAGCGGCGCGTCGCCGTCGAGCAGGTGAACGAGCCTGCCGTCGAGCCACTGCGCCTGCCTGACGGGGTATACCGCGTCGCCAGCCGTCAGCGTGCCGCGGTCGGGGGGCTGCCCGCCCCCGCCGGGGTAGAACGCGGTACGGTCGAGCACGACGCCCCGGTTCGCCTCGTCCACCTCGCCGACGGTGGCCTCGAAGTCTTTCAGATAGCTGTCCATCTGGTAGAGCAGATCCGTCATACAACCCCCACACTGCCGCTAAAAATACAAACGCCCCCGTCCCATCGTCAGGGACGAGAGCGAAGCTCCCGCGGTACCACCCCGCTTCCGGGCGCGGCTAAAGACGCGCACCGGCACTCTGGCAGCGACTCAGGCGTCGCCGTACCGGGATAACGGGCGGTAGGCCCGGCGGCGCTTACTTGAGCATACCGTCAGGTATGCCGTTCGGCGCGCGGCTCCGGAGGGATTTTCCGCGAGACCATCCGGCCCGGCTCCCACCATCCCGGGCTCGCTGATGCTGTGGCACCCTCGCGTACTCGTCTCCATCACAGCCTGTGATTGTCGCACAATATTAACACAGAAGTGAAGCGTAATCAACGGGGTTGAATCGCGGTGGGCCTTACCTCACCCCGCTCGACGCTTCCTGCGGAAGCCTCTCGCCGCCCCTCTCCGTGCCACGGAGAGGGGCATGGAGAAGTCTAGCTTGCGCTCTCCACTGCCTCCTCAGCCGTGCCGATCATCTCGCCCCCGGCATCCCACTCGCTGAGGTGGCGCAGCGCGACGATCAGGGCGATGCCAGTGCCCAGCCAGAAGACCGGTGGACTGAGCCCCAGCGCGAACAGCACCGGCGGCAGGGTCAGCGCCGCGACGGCGACCGCGCGCGGACGGTGCCGCGCCAGGAACGCCCGCGCCAGCCCGAAGAGCGCCAGGCCGATGAGCACGGCGAGCGGGTAGTACACCCCAATCGCGCCGGAGCCCGTCGCGAGGCCCATGCCGCCCTCAAAGTCTAGCCAGACCGGCCAGATGTGCCCGGCGGTGGCGGCCATCCCCGCGAGCGGCACCGCCCACGGCGTCGGCGCGATGAGCCCGGCGAGCAGCACCGCACCAGCGCCTTTCGCCGCGTCGAGCAGCAGGACGAGCGCCCCGCCCGGTAGGCCCGCACCGCGCAGCGTGTTCAGCGCGCCCGTGTGCCCGCTGCCGTGCCGGCGGGGATCAGGCCAGCCGAACAGCCGGGCGATCAGCACCCCGGTGGGGATGCTGCCGAGCAGGTACGCGGCGAGAGCGGCGAGGGCGAGGCGCAGCAGAAGCATCGGCGATCAGGAGGTGCGGGCCTGCGGCGCAGCCGCGCGCGAGGCGTTCCAGTGCAGTACCAGGGCGATGATCAGCAATGCCTCGGCAGCCTTCGCAGGGATAGACACAGCATCAAGGTGGTCGATCGGATTCATGACGAAAAACAGGATGAACGTGAGCGCGGTAAAGCCGATATACAGGATGTGTGTCAGGCCGGGGCGCGTCCCCAGCACCGGCAGCCACCCCAGCAGGGCCGCCAGCAGCGCCAGATAGCCGAGCCCGTTCAGGATGAACAGGACGTCGAGCGTGGTATCCTGCCCGTCCCCCAGGCCGGTGATACCCAGAAATAGGTGAATAGCTGCCGTGATAATCGTTAGAATTGCGATCCCCCAGCGCAATGTCGAGCGGTTCATGCTCTGTCTCCCTGTACCCCAATGGCGTTGTACAGAGTATAGCGGCGGGCGTCGGAATTTCAGCACGCCCCGCGCTATACTCCGGCTGAGCACGCCGAGTGAAAGGCCCCGCCATGAGCAAGCGCCGGACAACCCCCGTCGAGCCTGAATTTGCCGAACCCCACATGTGCAGCGTGGACACGCGGTTGGCGATCCTGAGCCGCGTGCCATTCTTCGCGGGGCTGCCCGCCGAGGCCATCGAGCGCATCAACGAGCGCTTTCAGGACCGCGGCTACAACGCCGGCGAGATGATCTACCTCGCCGGGGACGAGGCGGTACGCCTGTACGTCGTCGCCACCGGCAAGGTGAAGTTGCTGCGGCACACCGCCGACGGTCAGGAAGTGATGCTGGACATCCTCGCGCCCGGCGAGCACTTCGGCAGCCTGGCGTCGCTCGGCGATGCCGTTTACCCGGACACCGCGCAGGCCCACACCGGCGTGTGCGCGCTCAGCATTAACGCCGAGGACTTCCGCGCCATCCTGGAGGCGTACCCGGCGACGGCGCTGCGGGTGCTGGACATCACCGGGGCGCGGCTGCGCGAGGCCCAGGAGCGGGTGCGGCAGCTCAGCGCCTACACCGTCGAGCAGCGGCTCGCGGCGGCGCTGCTCAAGCTCGCGGAGAAGCTCGGCGAGCCGCACGACGAGGGCCTGCTGATCCAGATGCCGCTCTCCCGCGAGGACCTGGCCGCGATGACGGGCACCACCACCGAAACCGCCAGCCGCACGCTGCGCCGCTTCCAGAACGACGGGCTGATCAACGCCGGGCGGCAGTGGGTCGCCATCGTGGACCGCGAGCAGCTTGAGCGCACAGCGGCGGCCGAGGCGGTGTGAGAGAGTCCACATTTGCCCTCACCCCCGTCCCCTCTCCCGATGGGAGATGGGAGAACCTGGCGTAGTAGTGTGCCCCTCTCCCGCCGGGAGAGGGGCGAGTCGAAGACGTGTGCGTCTTCGACGGGGTGAGGGAACTTTCCCTTCTCTAACACAAATCCCCGAAACTCGTGCCGTAAATTGAGCTAGATCATACAAGCGTCCTCGCAGATCGCTTATCCTATCGTCGTAAGCTTAAAAACCATTGATAGGAAAGGCGAAATACTCATGAAGACACAGCTCCGAAGCCGCGAACTCTCGTGCCCGTCCTGTGTGGCGAAGATCGAGAAGGCGCTCAAGAACGTGCCGGGCGTCCAGGACGCGACGGTCCACTTCAACACCGGGCGCATCGAGGTCGAGCACGACGAGCAGGCGCAGCCCGACGCCCTCGTGAAGGCCGTGCGCGAAGCCGGTTACGAGGCGCAGGTCTCGCCGTTCTAACAGGTCAATGCGGAGGCGAGGGGCGGCACGACAATGCCGCCCCTGCCGCTGAGTGAGGGGAAGAGTAGACAGGAAATGGGTGTGATCAAGCGTTGGTTGGAGAACCCGAAGAAGCGCCGCGAGCTGCTCGTGGTGGTCAGCGGCGCGCTGATCCTGCTGGCGGTCGGTGCGCGGCAACTGCTGGGGCTGGACGCTCTGCGCGATACCCTGATGATCGCCGCGGCGGTCGTGGCAGGTGCGGACATCGCCGTGCGGGCGTGGCGCAGCCTGCTCAACAAGCACGTCAGCATCGAGCTGCTCGTCACCATCGCCGCGACCGGCGCCATCGCCATCGGCGAGGTCTGGGAGGCGGCGGCGGTGACGTTCCTGTTCATTCTCGGGGCGTACCTTGAGGCGCGCACGCTGAGCCGCACCCGGCAGGTGCTGCAGGATCTGCTGGACCTGGCGCCCACGATGGCGCTGGTGCTGCGCGCCGGCGAGCAGGTGGAGGTCATGCCGTACGAAGTGCTGCAGGGCGAGACGGTGCTCGTCAAGCCGGGGACCAAGATCCCCGTTGACGGCGAAGTGGTGGACGGGCGCTCGGCGGTGGACGAGAGCGCGATCACCGGCGAGCCGATCCCCGCCGAGAAGACCCCCGGCGAGCCGGTCTACGCGGGCACGGTCAACCAGGCCGGGCTGCTCCGCGTGCGTGCTGAGGGCGTCGGCGCGGACACCACGCTGGCCCGCATCATCCGCCGCGTCGAGGAGGCGCAGGAGGAGAAGGCCCCGACGCAGCAGTTCATCGAGCGGTTCGCGAAGTGGTATACGCCTGCCATTATCGGCCTCAGTATTGTGGCCTACATCATCAGCCGCGATGTTGAGCTGGCGCTGACGCTGCTCGTCATCGGCTGCCCCGGCGCGCTGGTCATCTCGACGCCCATTTCCATCGTCGCCGGTATCGGGCGGGCGGCGCAGGAGGGCATCCTGATCAAAGGCGGCGAGTATCTGGAGAACGCGGGCAAGATCACCGCGCTGGCGCTCGACAAGACCGGCACGCTGACGGCGGGCAAGCCCCGCGTGACGGACGTGATCGCCCTGCAGCCGGCGCTGGCGGTGGCGGGCGCGGCAGGCGACCTGGCTGCCGGGGACGCCGGGCAGGATGTGCTGCGCTGGGCGGCTGTCGCCGAACTGGGTTCCGAGCACCCGCTGGCCGACGCGATCGTGTCCGCCGCCGGGAATGACATCCCGCACGCGGACGCGTTCGAGACGTTCACCGGGCGCGGGGTGCGCGCCGAGTACGAGGGGCGGATTATCGGCGTGGGCACGACCGAGCTGATGGCCGGCCTCGGCGTGCCGGTTTCTGAAGAGGCGGAACGGCATCTCGCCGCCCTGCGGTCAGACGGCAAGACCGCCGTGCTCGTCTCGCTCGACGGTGCGCTGCTCGGGGTGCTGGGCATCGCCGATACCGTGCGCGACACCTCCGCCGAGATGGTGCGCAGGCTCGGCGAGGCAGGGCTGCGCAAGCTGGTGATGCTCACCGGCGACGACCCGCGCACAGCGCAGGCCATCGCGCGGGAAGCGGGCATCGCGGACGTGCGCGCCGGGCTGCTGCCCGAGGACAAGCTCACCGCGATCCGTGAGCTGCAAGACGCGGGGCATGTCGTCGCGATGGTGGGCGACGGTATCAACGACGCGCCGGCGCTGGCCGCCGCCGACATTGGCATTGCGATGGGGGCCGCCGGCACGGATGTCGCCATCGAGACCGCGGATATTGCGCTCATGGCCGACGACCTGCTCAAGCTGCCGGAGGCCATCCGGCTGTCGAAGGCGACCCTGCGGAACATCCGCCAGAACGTCGTCATCGCCCTGGTGACGGTTGCCGCGCTGCTGGCAGGCGTGCTGCTCGGGCGGGTGCACATGGCAGGCGGGATGCTCGTGCATGAGGTCTCGGTGCTGGTGGTCATCCTCAACGGGATGCGTCTGCTCCGTGCATAACGGATGGTAACTGTTGAAAAACAGCCCCGGCGAAACCCATCGCCGGGGCTGTTTCATGTCGGCAGATGCTAGCTTCAGGCGGGTTCCGCGCAGGCAGTTCGGATTGCGTCGCTGAGCTTGACGGTGCCATCGTACAGCGCGCGCCCGATGACGACCCCGGCGATGGCGCCGTTCCGCAGCTCATCCGCAGCGGCTTTCAGCCGGCAGATGTCGTCGTTGGACGCCACACCACCCGAGGCGATGACGTGCAGGCCGGTCTCCCGCGCCAGCTCGGCAGTCGCCTCGACGTTGAGACCCTGCATCTCGCCCCCGCGCAGAATGTCGGTGTAGAGGGCGTACTTGATGCCCATTCCCGCGAACCGCTGCCCGAGCTCGACCGGCGTCCAACCCGTCTTCTGCTGCCAGCCGTGGGTCACCACGCGCCCGTCACGCGCGTCGAGTGCCACGGCGACGCCTTCCGGCCCGACGCCCTTGACCGCTTCCTCGGCGATGTAGGGCAGGCGCACCACCAGCGTGCCGAGCACCACGCGCGCCGCGCCCGCGTCGAGGGCCCGCTGGATCTCCTCGACATCCCGCAGGCCGCCGCCGAACTGGATCTTGGGCCCGATGCTGGCCAGGGCGTGCAGGGTGCTGAGGTTGAAATCGGCATCGTTGAGCGAGCCATCCAGGTCGGTCACGTGCAGCCACTCAGCCCCCTCGTCCTTCCAGCGGCGCGCCGCCTCGAGCGGGTCGTCGGCGAACGTAAGCTGGCGAGTGGGGTCGCCCTGGCGGAGGCGCACTACCTTGCCTCCGCGGATGTCAAGTGCGGGGAATACAATCATGCTCAAATCTCCGTCAGTCAGTGAATCTACAAGCGCAAATGAATCCGAAACCCGACCGCCACCTCCGTCAGGGGGATAGCCGGGCTGGGTATGATGTCTCTCAGAGCGTACCACAGACGCGGGTTAAATGCTTGACTCGCGCTGCTCCTGATGAATTGACCAATGGGAGAGATAACCGTCTGGTGATCGGTAGGGGCAGGTCTCAGACCCGCCCCTACTCAACAGAAGCATTCATCAGCCCCCGGGCTGCCGGAGCAGCCGCACGGCCGCCTCGGCCAGCACCGCGACGCCAACCGGCATCACCGACTCGTCGATATCGAAGTTAGGGTTGTGGTGCGGGCGGTTGACCTCGTCTTTCTTCGCGCCGAGGTTGAACATCGCGCCCGGTGCCTCGCGGGCCATGAAGGCGAAGTCCTCCGCACCCATGCCCGCCTCCGCCTCGCACACGGCGCTCTCGCCGAGCAGGTCGGTCGCCACCTCGCGCAGCAGCTCCGCCACCCCGGCGTCGTTGTGCAGCGCCGGGAAGCCCTCCTCGATGCGCAGTACGTAGTCGCCGCCGAGCGCCCGTGCGACGCCGAGCGCGCGCTCAAGCTCCGCCCACAGCTTGCGGCGCGTCTCCTCGTCGTAGCTGCGGATGGTGCCCTGGATCTGCACCTCGTCGGGGATGACGTTGGTCGTGAAGCCACCGTGCACCGAGCCGATGGAGATGAGCGCCGGCTCGGTCGGGTCGATGCGGCGCGCCCGGACCCCGTGTATCGCGTTGACGACCTGCGCCAGCAGGTAGATGGGGTCAACGCCGTAGTGCGGGTAGGCGGCGTGGCAGCCGTGCCCCTTGATCGTCGCGTAGAACGTATCGACTGCTGCCATAACATAGCCCTCGCGGACGTATACCTTACCCGCCGGGTAATCACTGGCGACGTGCAGCGCGATGACCGAGTCCACGCCGTCGAGCGCACCTTCCTCGATCATCCGCATCGCGCCGGACTTTCCCTCCTCGTCCTGCGTCTCCTCGCAGGGCTGGAAGAACAGCCGGATCTCGCCGGGCGGGCGGTCATCCATCTGCGAGAGCAGACGCGCCACGCCCAGCAGGATCGAGGTGTGGGCGTCGTGCCCGCAGGCGTGCATCACGTCGGGCACAGTCGAGGCATACGGCACGTTATTGGTTTCCTGCAGGGGCAGGGCATCCATATCGGCGCGGATGCCGACGACAGGCGAGCCCTCGCCGATCGAGGCGACGACGCCCGTCTTGCCGACGCCGGTCTGGACGGGCAGCCCGAGCCGCCGCAGCTCGGCGGCGACGATGCCCGCCGTGCGGACCTCCTGAAAGCCGAGCTCGGGGTGCTGGTGAAAATCACGGCGCCAGCTGGTGAGCTGGCTCTGCAGCGCGCGTGCCTGGTTGAGCATGAGGTTTGTACTCCTTGCGCGGTGATAAGGGTAGAACAGGCGGGTGCCGGGCTGCTACTACGTGCCGGTGCTTCCGTCGACGGTGGCAAGCTGATCGGCCAGGTTGACGAAATCGTCTGCCGTCCAGATCTGGCCCGAGCCGAGCGGCCATTCCCCGTGCAGGGCTTCACGCCAGCGCTCGGGGATGGCGCTGAGTCCATAATATGCGCCTGCCAGGGCGCCGGCAATCGCGCCCGCCGTGTCGGCATCGTTGCCGAGGTTGACGACCTGGACGATGGCCTCCTCGAACGAGTCGGCGTTCATCACCCCCCAGATAGCGCTCTGAAGCGAGTGGCGGACCCAGCCGCTGTTGGTCAGATCGTCGCGCATGTGGGCCGGCGCACTCTCTACGACGGCCCACAACTCGTCGTCCATCTTGACGAGGGTCGAGGCGAGTATCAACGCCATCTTGATGTCGGAGCCGCGGAAGACGTGGTACAGCGTCGCGTTCAGGTACGCGCTTGCGGCGAGCGTGTCGGGGTGCGGGTGCGTCACGCGGCTCTGGCGCCAGCTGTCGATCAGCAGGTTGTCGAGATCGTCCCAGTAGGCGATCGCGACGGGCCAGGCGCGCATCAGCGAGCCGTTCCCGGCGCTGTTGGGGCTCTGGCGCTGGGCCGCCTCGACAGCTTCCTCCCACGTCGCGCCGGCGTCGATGCGGCGCAGCACCCGGCTGGTGTGCAGCCCGACGTCCGATGGACCGGCGTTGATCCAGGCGACGAAGCGCCGCGCCAGATCGTCGGGATCGAGCGGACGCTGGTACAACAGGCTCTCGGCGAGGGCCAGCGCCATCTCGGTGTCGTCGGTGAAGCTGCCCGCGGGCAGCCGCCCGCCGGTCATCTCGCGGATCAGGTTGTCCGCTGGGGGCGGCGGGTTGAACTCGAGCGGCATGCCCAGCGCATCACCGATGGCCGCGCCGACTGCGCAGCCGCGCAGACGGTCGAGCAGTGTGTCATTCATGGGTGCTCCAGTGTGGGCGTCCATAGTATGGTCCGAGCGCAGACGCGACAGCGAGCGCCGTAATGCGCCGCGCAGAGTATAACGCATCCGGCGGGTTGTGGTGTAGACCTCACCCCCGTCGGGCCGCGATAAGCAAGTTGCCGCGGTAGGATCACCTTCGCCTGAGAATGAAATTCTCAGGCGGTCCCAGCGATTGAATCCCGGACAAATCTTTCAATCACGCGTGCCCACCCCCCCGATTGTATGCCGCGGGTGGCGGTGGTAAGCTTGAATGCGATGGAAACAAGACTCTGGACGGTCACCGAGCTGACGCGCTACGTGCGCCAGATGTTCGAGAGCGACTACCGGCTGCAGGACGTCGAGGTTGAGGGCGAGCTGTCAAACCTCCGCATCCCCGGCTCGGGGCATGCTTACTTCACGCTCAAGGACGCCGGGGCGGAGCTGACCTGCGTGATGTGGAAGGGGCAGGTGCAGGCTCACGGTGCTGACATGCCGGGGCACGGCGACCGCGTCGTGGCGGAGGGCTACCTCAGCGTGTACGAGACGCGCGGGCAGTACCAGCTCTACTGCCGCCGGCTGCGCCCCGCGGGGCTCGGCGACCTGCACGCCGAGTTTGAGCGCCTCAAGGAACGGCTGCAGGCCGAGGGCGTGTTCGACCGGGCGCGGCGGCCCATCCCCGCGCAGCCTGCGACTATCGGCATCGTGACCTCGCCCTCGACCGCCGCCCTGCAGGACGTGCTCAACGTGCTGGCCCGGCGCTCGCCGCAGGTGCGCGTCGTGCTCTCGCCGGCCAGCGTGCAGGGGCAGGGCGCGCCTGCCCAGCTCGTCGAGGCGTTGGCGGCGCTCAACGCCCGCGACGACATCGACGTGATCCTGCTGGTGCGCGGCGGCGGCTCGCTGGAAGACCTGTGGTGCTTCAACGACGAGGCGCTTGCCCGTGCTATCGCGGACAGCCGCGTGCCGGTTATCTCGGGGGTGGGGCACGAGACGGACTTCACGCTGGCCGATTTCGCTGCCGACCTGCGCGCGCCCACACCCAGCGCCGCCGCCGAGCTTGCGACCGCCGTCACGGTCGAGCACCTGCAGGCGCGGGTGCAGGCCAGCAAGCAGCGGCTCGCCGGGGCGGTGAGCTTCGCGCTCGCCCGGCAGCGCCGTGAATTCGAGCAGACCGCCGCCGCCCTGCAGCGGCTCTCGCCGCGCGCGTATGTTAACAACGCCCGCCAGACGCTCGATGGGCTGGTCAGCCGGGCTGCGCGTGCCACGGCGCACCAGCTCGCGCTGCGCCGCAGTACGCTGAACGGCGTCCGGCGCGCGCTCGTTGCCGTCAGCCCCGCGCAGACGCTGGCCCGCGGCTATGCCATCGTGCGCGGACCTGATGGCCGAGTGCTGCACGATGCCGCGGACGTGCAGCCGGGCGACCCGCTGGAGGTCCGGCTGGCGCGGGGGCGGCTCACAGCCACGGTTGACTCAACCGACATTTCACGGGGCACAGACCATCATGACCGATAGCAACATCACCTTTGAAGACGCACTCGCAGAGCTTGAGCAGATCGTCGAGCGGCTGGAGACCGGCGACCTGTCTCTGGACGACATGCTGGCGCAGTTCGAACGCGGGCAGCAGCTCGCCGCATTCTGCGAGCAGGCGCTCGCCGCCGCCGAGCAGCGCCTGGAGACACTGCGGCCCGCGCCGGGCGGCGGCTATGAGGCGGTTCCCTACGACGAAGACGCGGACGCGTAACTCGCCATGTTCAGAGGGTATCTGGCCGATCTCATCTCCAACGACGTACTGTGGGTCAGCGTAGCGACGATGATCCTCGCGCAGTTCCTCAAGCCCTTCACCTACTGGGCCCGCACCCGTTCGTTCGACTGGCACCACATCTCCTCGACGGGCGGCCTGCCCAGCTCGCACTCGGCGCTGGTCAGCGCCATGTCTACGGGCGTGGGGCTGGAGTACGGCTTCAACTCGGCGGCATTCGCGGTGGCGGTGGTGCTGGCGATGATCGTCACTTACGACGCTGCCGGCGTGCGCCGGCAGGCAGGCGAGCACGCCCGCGCGCTCAACCAGGTCATCGCCGAGCTACTCAGCGGGCATTCACTCTCAAGGATCCCCTTCCAGGAGGTGCTGGGCCACAGCCGCACGGAAGTCACCGCCGGGATCGTGTTCGGCATCGTCATGATGGCCGTGTGGAAGTTCGGCATACAGCCGGGGCTGTTGTAGGGAGCCCTCACCCCCGGTCCCTCCTCAGAGAAATTTTTGGCGTGACATCTACTGTAATCAAGTAAAGACGGCTTGATGACCAATCTGCTACCCCCTCTGCCGACGCTTCGCGTCGCCATCTCCCCCTGAGAGGGGGCGAAGGCGTTGGCTGCGGCGGATGTCAGACTCGCGGAAAACTGCCCTCTGCCTCCTTGCAGGGGGAAGTGCCCCGAAGGGGCGAAGGGGGTGGGAGCAAGGTTGCGCGGCCTGTTGGCCATCAGGCGCATCCTTGAGTAGGGTCTGCTTTTACCGCCGCAATCTGCGCAGCACCGCCCCGGTGAACAGCCGCGCCTCCTCCGAGCCGAGCAGCCAGGCCGCCGCCCAGAACAGCGCGCCACCCGCCGCGATGGCCGCCAGCGGCCCGGCGATCTGGCCGAGCGACTCCATCACCGGCATGAGCGCCCACAACGCCAGGCCCATCAGCAGGCTGGCCAGCCCCGCCTTGCCGACGCCGAGCGCCAGCCGCCGCCCCTCCAGCCCACCGACCCGCGGGCGGATCAGCACCAGCAGCCCGAGGCCCTCCGCCGTCGTGGCGAGCGTATTGGCCAGTGCCAGCCCGGCGAACGGCCCACGGACGAGCGCCCCCGGCTCGCCGATGACGCGGATCAGCGTGAGGCTCAGCACGACGTTGGCCAGCATCGCGCCGCCGCCGACCAGCACCGGCGTGCGCGTGTCGTGCAGCGCGTAGAAGGCCCGCGTCACGATCTCGACGAGCGAGTGCGCCACCAGCCCCAGCCCGAAGAACAGCAGCGCCCAGGCCGCCGCCTGTGTGTCCTCGGGGCGGAAGTCGCCGCGCTCGTAGAGCAGCCGGACAATCGGCTCGCGCAGCACGATCAGCCCGACGGTCGCCGGCAGCGCGAGAAACAGCACGGCCCGCAGCACCGCGCCGAGCGTCCGGCGCAGCCCCGCCGAGTCGCCCTCGGCGACCTGCGCCGAGAATGTCGGGAAGACGACTGTCGCCACCGACTGCGCGATCAGCCCCTGCGGCAGCAGCATGATGTACCACGCCCGGTCGATGGCTGCGACACTGCCCACCACCATGCCGGAGGCCAGCGCCTTATTGACCCACAGGTTCACCTGCACGATGGCCTGCCCGAGCACGCGTGGGGCCATCAGCCGCCCGACCTCCCGCACGCCAGGGTCGCGCACGTCGAAGCTGAAGTGGTAAGGCACGCGCAGCCGGATCAGCGCCGGGATCTGTACGAGCAGGTGCAGCGCCGCGCCGATCACGACGCCCCACGCCGCGCCGAAGATGCCCACCTCAAACAGCGGCGCGAGCAGCACCGCGCCCGCGATGATGCCCACGTTGTACATCGACGGGGCGAGGGCGGGCAGCAGGAAGCGCTGGTGAGCGTTCAGTATGCCCATCTGCAGGCCGCTGATGCCGAAGATGACCGGCGAGATCAGCATCACGCGCATCAGTCGCACGGTGAGCAGCGTGGCCTCCGGCCCAAAGCCCGGCGCGAGCAGATTGCTCACGATGGGCTCTGCGAGCAGAGCCGCCAGCGCGGCAACGGCGACCATCACCAGCATGAACAGGTTCAGGACCGAGCTGGCCATACGCCAGCCTTCCTGCATGCGGCCTTTGGAGAGGTAGCCGGTGAAGGTCGGGATAAAGGCCGAGCCGATGGCCCCGCCCGCAATCACGAAGAAGATGGTATCGGGGACCTGCAGGGCGACGACGAACGCCTCATATTCGCGGCCCGCGCCGAACACGGCGGCGAGGATCGAGGCGCGGACGAGCCCGAGGATGCGGCTCAGGGCGAAACCGGCCATGACGAGGCCGGTCGCACGGGCGAGCTGCCGCCCGGAGAGCGCGCGCCCCGCCGCCGGGCTCCCGCCCGCCGCGATATCTGATGAGTCTGCCATGCGCGAAGTATACCCCGGCCCGCAGGCAGGCCAAACCTTGCCTGCGCCCTGCGCGGAGCATACAATCCGGGTGAAACCATCCACACCGCACCACAAGGAGTGAAATCTCAGATGGCACAGCGAAACCGCGTGCACACTGACGCTGCCCCCAAGGCCGTCGGCCCGTACTCACAGGCGATCACGGTTGGCGATTTCGTCTACACCGCCGGGCAGATGGGCGTCGACCCTGCGACGATGGAGTTCCCCTCCGACGACGTGCAGGAGCAGACCCGCCGGGTGCTGGAGAATGTCAGCGCCATTCTGGAAGCAGCCGGCACCAGCCTGGAGCACGCCGTCAAGACGACGGTCTTCCTCACCGACATGGCGAACTTCAAGGCCATGAACGAGGTCTACGCGACCTTCTTCACCGAGCCCTACCCGGCCCGTTCGACCGTTGCGGTGAAGGGCCTGCCGATGGGCGCGCTGGTCGAGATCGAGGTTGTGGCAGTCAAGCCTGTGGGCTGATACTGATAGGCCAGGGGAGGGTGCGATGGCCGCTGTGGACGAGGATGCTGCTGCCCTGATCCAGCGCCTGCACGACAGCCCGGCGATGGCGGCGCTCGCCGTTACCGGGGCGGGCAGCGAGGCGCTGGCCTGGCTGCTCGCCGTGCCCGGCGCGTCCCGCACGGTGCTGGAAGCCGTCGTACCCTACAGCCCCGGCTCGATGGTCGAACTGCTCGGCTGGGAGCCGGCGCAGGCCGCCAGCCCGGAGACAGCGCGGGCGATGGCTGCCGCCGCCTACGCGCGGGCGCGGCGCTTCCGGCCCGGCACAGACGTCCCGACGCTGGGCGTGGCCTGCACGGCGGCCATCACGACCGACCGGGTGAAGCGGGGCCAGCACCGCGCGCACGTCGCCGTGTGGGATGGCGAGCAAGTGCGGACGTGGTCGTTGGTCCTCGCGAAAGGTCTGCGCGACCGCGCCGCGGAGGAGCATCTCGTCAGCCGGCTGGTGCTGCGGGCGCTGGCCGAGGCGGCGCACGTAGGGGAGGTCGGGCTGGACCTGGCGGATGGCGAGGCAGTCGAGACGTCCGCCCAGCCGCTCAGCGGCGAGCTTGCCCGCCTGCTGGCCGGGCAGATCGGCACGTTGACCGCTTACGATACGCAGACTTTCACCCCCGACGACCCGATCCGCGCGGCCATCCTGCCCGGCTCGTTCAATCCGCTGCATCACGCGCACTTCCACCTCGCCCGTGTGGCTGAAAAGCGGCTGGGCCGCCCGGTGCTGTACGAGATGTCCGTCACCAACGTCGACAAGCCGCCGCTGATCGCCGCCGAGATCCGTGGGCGGCTGGAGCAGTTCGAGGGCGAGCGGCGGCGCGTCGTGCTAACCTGCGCGCCGCTGTACCGCGAGAAGGCGCGGCTGCTGCCCGGCTGCACGTTCGTTATCGGCTACGACACGGCGGCGCGGCTGCTTGACCCCGTTTACTACGACGGCAGTCACGCCGGGATGCTGGCCGCGCTGGACGAGGTCCGCGAGGCGGGCTGCAACTTCCTGATAGCGGGGCGCGAAGTTGGCGGCGAGTTCCGCACGCTGGCCGATCTACCCGTCCCGCCCGGCTACGGGGCGATGTTCGACGGGCTCGCCGAGGTCGAATTCCGCATCGACATCTCCTCGACCGAACTGCGCCAGCGCGGCTTCCACGCCGGGTAAGGTGAGTCCACAGATTACACAGATGAACACAGATTAAAGAAAATTGATCCACGAATGACACGTATGGCACGAATGAAAAAACACCAAACTTCGTGTAATTCGTGTCATTCGTGGACTCTAACCTTTTGTCTTTAATCTGCGCCATCTGTGGACTATAATCCGGCCGTTATGACGAACTCCACTCGACGCTTCATCTGGCTTGCCGCGCTGCTTCTGCTTCTCGGCGCGGCGCTGCGCATCCTCACCATGCAGGTGCACGGGCTCGACGGCGACGACGCCTTCAGCCTCATGATGGCCGACCAGCCGCTCGGCGTGCTGCTGCGGACGTTCGCCAACATCGAGATCGAGCGGCACCCCAAGCTGTACTTCCTGCTGCTGCACGGCTGGACCCGCCTGCTCGGTACGTCGGACTTCAGCGGGCACCTGTTCAGCACGATGGTGGACCTGCTGCTAGGCGCGGCGCTGGTGCGCTTCGGCGCGGCGATCTTCGACCGGCGCGTGGGGCTCATCGCCGGGCTGCTGTGGGCGGCCAACCCCCTGCTGATCTGGACGAGCGGCCACGTCCGCATGTACACGCTGCTGGCGGCGCTGGCAGGCGTGGCGTGGCTGGCACTGATCCTGGCGATGGAGCGGCCCCGCCCGGCGCTGTGGATTATCGCCGCCGCTGCGACGGCGGGCGCGGCGTACACGCATATCCTCGGCTTCGTCGTGCTGGTAGGCTCCGGGCTGCTGGCGGGGCTGGCGCTGCTGATGCGGCGGCGCTGGGGCGGCATCGCGGCGATGGCAGCCGCCGGCGTGGCCTACGTGCCTTACGCGCTGAATTTGTGGGCGATCCGTACGTCCGGCGCGAACGTGTCCGACAGGCCGCCCCAGTCCCCGCTTGACTTCGTGCTGGCGCTGCTCACGAGCCTGACGGCCAACCGCCCGCCCGTCCCCGAGCCGCTGCTGTGGCTGCTCGCGCTTGGTGCGCTGGCGCTCATCGTGTTCGCCGTGCGGCAGCGGCCCCGCAGCGCGGTGGTCGGGACGCTGGCGGTGCTCGCCGTGATGAGCCTGGCGGCGGCGTGGTTCGCGCTGCAGGAGGGGATCTTCGCCTCGAAGTACGTCTCGTACGTCGCGCCGCCGTTCCTGCTGGCACTCGCCGCGGGCATTGGCGCGCTGCGGCCTGGCTGGCTGCACGGTGCGGCGCTCGCCGGGCTGGTCGCGTTCGGCGCGGTGGGGCTCGTCGCGCAGGTACAGCCACGCGTCCGGCCTGATTTCCCGGCGGCGGCGGGCTTCGTCGAGACGCACGGCGACGAGGGCGATGCGGTGTTCATCCTGAGCAACTACGGCGAGCGTCCGTTCGACTACTACTATAACGGCGGCGCGCCGATCCTCGCGCCGTGGTACGGGCTGCCCACCGACCGCCCGCTCGACGAGCTGGTGACGCTGCCCGACGCCGACACGCTGTGGCTGCTGCTGTACCAGACCAACGCCGTTGACCCTGAGAACCGGCTCGACCGCTGGCTCGGGGAGCAGTTCCCGGTGCGCGGCGAGGCGTTCCCCGGCAGCCTGACAGTGCGCGGCTACGACCTGCGCCCGCAGACCGCCGCGCTGCCGCCAGGTGTTGAGCCGCTCGGCCTGAGCTTCGGCGGGCAGGCGAGGCTGCACGGTGCGGAGCTGGCGTCGGCGACGGTCTCCCGCGAGGACGAGCGCCTGCACCCGCCGAGCGGCTGGGTACATCTGACACTCTACTGGGAGTCGCTAGAGCCGGGTGCGGCGTTCAGGCCGCTGGTGCGGATCGAGGGGCAGGACGGCGGTGTGTACGGGGAGGCTGTCGAGCGCGAGAACGACGTGCTGCACCGCCACCCGCCCGAGACATGGCAGGCGGGCGAGGTGTGGCGCACCGACTTCGACATCAACCTCAATCCGGCGATGCCGCCCGGCGAGTACAAGATCGCGCTGCGCGTTGCCGGGCCGGACGGTGCGCTGCTGCCCCTCGACGGGGCAGGGGGGCAGGACTGGCACATCGTGGATTGGGTGACGGTGACGCGGTAGGGGAGGCGAACCGTTGTACACGGCGCGATAATATCGTAGGGGCAGGTCTCAGACCTGCCCCATAGCTATCAACTTAAGCTACCGGTCTGCGTCAACCGGCTTAAGGCCCCCTTCGCCTCTTGGGGGCACTTCCCCCTCTTAGGGGGAGATGCCGACGCGTAGCCTCGACAGGGGGCGGGGCTTAGTCAGCTGATCATCTCAAGAGTACCCAAAAGGGGCGGGTTTCAAACCCGCCCCTACCGTTGTTGACGCAAGGCTCTGTTGCCCCTCCCTGCTGGCGGGGAGGGGTGCAGAAACGGCTCAGCTGTTTCTGCCTGGCAGTTGGCTTCGCCAACTGCACGGGGGTGGGGTCCTATCCTCCGCCGAGCAGGGCGATCACGGCGTCGGGCAGGGTGAACGCGCCCTCCGGGCCCGGCGCGAACTCGACCACCGTCGCGACCGCCTCGACGGGCAGCGGCCCGTACAGGTGCGGGAACGGCCCCGCAGGCTCCGCACCCCCGCCGCCAACCGGGGCCTCCCAGCGCAGCGGCGCGGTGAGCTGGGCCGGGTTCACGACCAGCAGCACCAGATCGTCGCGCCCGGCGTAGAGTGCGTTCGCCACCTCGACGACCTGCGAAGGTGTCGAGAAGTGGATGAAGCCCTCCGACTCAAGCGAGGGCGGACGGTACTCACCCGCCTCTTTCGCCCGTTCCCAGTCGAGGCGCGGCGCGATGTGCAGAATGACGTTCGGCTCTGGAGCCATCAGCCGAGCCTGCGCCCGCGCGACACCCGCCAGCCAAGCTCGCTGCGTACATCCTCCAGCGAGTCCGCCTCGATGACGTCTACGATGGCGTCCGGGCGGAAGACGTGCACGCGGGCCTCGAACTCCTCGGCCTGATCGCCCGGCACGAGCACCGTCAGCGCGATGCTGCGCCCGGCGGGCACCAGCGCGATCTGCTGCCAGTCGCCTACCACCGTCGGGCGGAACTCCTGCCAGTAGCGCCAGCCAGCCTCGAAGAACCACGTCGGGTCGGTGCCGGGGGCGAAGACCAGCCAGTGATGGGTGATCTCGACGGGGGTTGGCTCGCGGGCGGCCTGGGCGGCGATCTCGCCGTCGAGCGGCGCTGGCTCGGCTGACCGCGACGAGTCGAACATGCCGAGCCGCTGGCCGGATATGTCCTCGTCGCTCCACTCGCCCGTCATGTCGATGAGCGGGCCGGTATCGCCCTCGGCTCGCCGCGCAGGCCGCGTCTCTTCCGGCTGGCCATACTGCCACTCGGACGCCTCGTCCTCGTCGAGCAGCTCGCCCGCTTCGAACGCCGCGCGGGTGAGCCCGCTGCCGCGGTCGGCGTCAGGTGCAAGCTCGCCGCTGCGCTCCGCCTCCTCGACGTCGGGCGGGATCGGCTCGCCGCCCAGGAACCCGAGCAGCAGATCCTCCGTCTCTTCGAGGTCCGCTGTGAGCTCTTCCGGCTGGTCGCCCCCATCCTCTTCCCAGTCGTCTTCCTCCGTCATGTAGGCGAGCTCTTCCGGCATCTGCGCGCCGGTGATGGCGGCCAGCTCTTCCTGCGCGTCTGGCGGCAGGTCGTCGAGGCGAATGTCCGGGACGCTGCCTTCCTCGTCAGGCTCCTCCCAGGCGTCGACAACCTGGCCGGTGAGGTCGTCGTAATCCGGGTCTACCTCCGACTCGGGGCGGCCCACCCCGGCGGCGCGCTCCGCCATGCCCATCTCGTCGTACTCGGAGGGCTCCTCCGGCGAGTCGATGGCCACGAGCTCCTCCAGTGACTCCTCCTCCGGCTCCCACGAGCCCTCGCCCATCAGCTCCTGAAGCTCTTCAGGGGGCAGCTCCTCGGCGAGCCAGTCGGGGATCTCGCCTTCCTCGTACGCGTCAGGCCGTGCGTCAACGCCTTCCGCCGCGTCGAGAATCATCTCCTCGGCGTCGTCGTCGAGCCCACTTCCCCGCCCACGCTCGGGCCGCTCGCCTCCCGGCTCGGGTGGGCCTTCGTCACGCCGCCCCGCGTTGGCCGCTTCTGCCTGCATCGCCGCCCGGCGCTCGCCCTCGGCGACCCACTCGGGGCGCTCGTCCTCGACGACGGTGGCGCTGCCCTCGACGACGATCTCTTCCTCAGCCGCCTCCGGCTCGTCGAACAGGCCACCCGGGTCGATGTCGGGCACCTGCTTGCGGGCCGGCGGCTCGTCGTCCATACGCTGGATGGCTGCCGCGACGCCGTGCTCCTCGTAGTAGGCGGCTTCGTTGGTAAGGCACAGGCCAAAGAACCAGGGCGGCCCCTGGTGGGCGATCCAGCGCCACATGGCGAGCACCGCCTCGGCATGGGACTCGCGGTTGTACGGCGGGTAGCGGTCGTCCTGCTGGACCGCCTCTTCCCCCGCCGCCGGGACGGGCGAGATGCCGCCCGCCGTCGCGACGACGGGCAGCGGCCCGAGGTCCATGTGGTGCTTCAGAAGCTGGTTAAAGCCCTCGCCCGCTGCGACCAGTCCGAGGGTGTCGCCGAAGCGCGCGGCCCCGCTGCCCCCGCCGAACACCGTCCGGCCAGGGTCCTGGCGCTGCATGATAGGATCATAGGGGTATTCGAAGTGCCAGCCCGGCTCGTCGGCGCTTTGCTGGTAGTAGGGCCGGGCGACGTGTGCCGGGCCGCCGGGCGGTTCCTGGTAGAAGCGGTTGCCGACGTCCGCGTGAGTTGCCACCCACAGGCCGCTGCCCAGCACCCGCAGGAAGCGGTCACCGTGCGCCGTGCCGAGGTAGCGGATGAAGGCGTCGAGCCAGTACACCGTCGCCGTCGCGCGGTCCCCACTGGGGGCCAGCGCGGGGAAGGCCGGGTAGCCGCCCATCGCCACGATGCGCTCGGCCCAGCCGAGCCAGTTGTCCATCAACGGCTCGATGCACTCAGCATTTTCCCAGGAGACTCTGCCGAGGTCGGGTGGCCAGAAATCTTCGGTGTTCGGCTCGCTGAACAGCTCAAACCAGCGCACGCCCGCGTCAAAATAAGCCTGGTACGCCTCGTACCAGTCGTCGGGTACGGCCATTGCGCCGGGACGCGAGCGGTGGATGCGGACAATGGGCGTCACGCCGCTCTCGACGAGCTCCGCCGCCTCGTCAACATACTCGTCGCCACCGGCGACGAGCGCAGCCCAGCCCATCTGCGGGCGGGTGTAGCGCTGGGGGTCAACCGAGCGGAACGGGCCTTTGTTCTGCAGGCCGCGCGGGTTCTGAGACCACTGGTAATCGCGCAGGTTCATGCTCGTTCCTCCGTTGTAAAGCGCGTGTCGGCTTCGGCACGCCGGTTCAGCATCGCCTCGAGGTGGGGCAGATCCTGTGCGACGATCACGTCAAGGTGGGCATCCCGGCGCAGGGCGGTAACCCGCCGCCTCGCCTGCTCGACGTTGTCCTGCCGGGCCAGCAAGGTCACGGCGACGGAGGCGTCGGGCGGAATGTAGGAGAGCAGCTCGGGGTCTTCGGTGACGATCGGCTGAAACTTGAGCCAGTACTGTCGGGCCGCCTGGGTGAACCAGGTCCCCTGCAAACCGGGCGCAAGGATCAGGAAGTGATAATCAAATTCGTTCGGCATGAGATCCCTTCCTGGTGATGGGCAATTCAAGGCTGATCATAGCATCGTGCCGAATCAGGGTCAATTTGGGCGGAGTTGCAGGAAAGGGGAGGGG